>NZ_JANPML010000309.1:0-32885 GCF_031422795.1 Sandarakinorhabdus sp. | reverse complement strand
GTGGGCGGCAGGGCCGGTTTGCCGGCGCAGGCCGCCAGCAGCAGCAGGCCGGCCAGGGCAAGCAACCGGCGCATGGTGGAACGATCAGCCGGCGGTGGTGCTGTCGTCGCCCAGATGATCAGGTGGCATCTGGTCGCTGTCGTCTTCATTGTCGGTGGCGATCAGCACCCAGGCCGGATCGGTGCTGCCGGCCAGCCGGCTGAAGGTCCACAGATCGCGGGTTTCGGTTTCGCCGTCGCTGGTGGCGATGCGGGCGACAAACGCCACGGTCACTTCCACCATCTGGCCAACAACCGTCGCATCGCGAAGGCCGGCAGCGCCGACGCTGATCAACCGGTTGGGCAGGCGGCCACTGCCGCGCGCTTCGATGGCCGACGACAGATTGTGATGCACTTCGTCCGACACGAGGCTGGCCAGGCCGGAAAGATCGCCGGCCCAGAAGGCTTCAAGGATCAGGCCATAGGCGCTGCGCGCGCCGGCAAGGAACCGATCAGGGGCAAAACCGGGATCGGCATCAGCCACGGCTTCCAGAGCCGGCAACAGGCCACGATCAGTGCCGGGCGGCAGCAGCAACTGCCCGCGCACGGGCCGTTCGGCTTCGCGGCGCGGCGGCGCGGTCACTTCGGCGCTGGGCCGGAACGAATCGCCGATCGGACGCTCCTGACCGGTGCGCTTACCCAGCACGGACACGAGGCGCAGACCGATGAAAGCCGCCAGCAACGCCAACAGCACAATCTCGACCCAACCACTGCCTTCGGACATTTATTATCCCCAACCACCGCGCCAAAACCAACGGACCCGGTGGCCTGATCAAAAAACCGCCATCGAACCGGATGGCCAGAAGTTCAAAGCCCGTTGTGAAACCGACCATGCCACCGGCACAATGCGGGAATCACCTCAGAATTCACCCAACTTCTAAACACAATCGGCTTTTGCGGCGCGGATTGCAAGGGAATGCGGCGTTAACGCCACCCCATCAGGCCGCTGGATTGGCGGCCATGGCGGCGGCCAGTTCCTTCACCAGCTTGGCAGCGACCACAGCGGTCATGCCATTGATGTCGCGCGTCGGGTTCAGTTCCACCACGTCACCGCCGATGATCGGCGTTTTCAGGTCGAGCAGGATGTCGACGATTTGACGCACGGTGAGGCCGCCTGGTTCATGGTGCGAAACGCCCGGCGCAAAGGCCGGATCGAGCGAGTCGATATCGATGGAGACGTACAATGGCCGATCAAAGTGCGGCCGCCAATCATCGCGGAAATGCCGGGCTTCGATGATCTCCACGCCGAACCGCGCCGCCTGTTCGCGGCAATGCTGGTTCAGCGTGCGGATGCCCACCTGCACCAGCCGGCGGGCATGGCCGCCTTCCATGATGCGCGCAAATGGCGAGGCATGAGAGCGGCGGTTGCCGTCCAGTTCGTCATAGAGATCGGGGTGGGCGTCAAAGTGCAATATGTCGAAGGCGCCGTGGCGGCGGGCCAGGGTTTCGACCACCGGAAAGCTGATGGCGTGATCGCCGCCCAGGGCGATCAGCGGGCCGGGGCAGGCGGTGATGGCGGCGCGGATGCGATCATCATCTCCGGCATCTTCGGAAATGGCGACATCGCCGCAATCGATGATGTGGAAATCATGGCCGATTTCGGTGCCGCGTTCGGTGGCGCTGTTGCCGTGCGGGCTGGCCAGCGCGGCGCGGATGGCCGCTGGCGCCTGCGCCGGCCCGCGCAGGAAGCTGCTGTGCTGGTCAGTCGGGATGCCGATCAAGGAAATGGCAGGCAGGGCCATCGTTATACTTCCTGCAAATCTGGTGCGGCTGAGCGGAGCGAAGTCGAACCCGCGCGATGGGTTGGCGGGCGGCATCGCGCAAACAAAAATGGTGCGGGCGGCGGGACTCGAACCCGCACTTCCGTTGGGAAAGCGGATTTTAAGTCCGCTGCGTCTACCGGTTCCGCCACGCCCGCTTGAGTGACCGGTGATCCGGCCCAAGTCAATTCGGGTCGGGACCGGGGCGATCAGCCGTTCAGGCGCTCGCGTAATTCCTTGCCCGGCTTGAAATAGGGCACCTTTTTGGCATCCACCTTCACGGCGGCGCCGGTGCGCGGGTTGCGGCCGGTGCGCGGGTCGCGCTCGCGAGTGGAAAACGCGCCGAAACCGCGCAATTCAACCCGCCGACCGCCAGCCAGGGCATCAGTGATCTCGTCAAAGATGGTCGCGACGATGCGCTCGACATCCTTGATGGTCAGATGCGGATTCTGTTCGGCGACGACGGCAACCAGTTCAGACCTGATCATTTGGGCCTACCTCGCTTGGCGCCACCCCGGCGCAGTCCCCCCAATAAGCTCTTAATTCTAATGTATTGGCGGGGATGGTCAAGGCGCGCCTGTCAAAAAAGCGCAACCGTCGTGCCATAATCGCCCGGCAGGGCGCGCGCGGCGGCAGAACACCAACGAAAAACGCCCCGGCAGACCGGCTGCCGGGGCGCATTTCGTTGGTCTGCCGAAAAAAGCGTGATCAGCTCTTTTCGGATTCCTCGCGGGCCTTGTTGAAGGCCGCGCCCAGGATGTTGCCCAGCGTCGCACCCGAATCGGAGGTGCCGTATTGCGCCACGGCTTCCTTTTCCTCGGTGATCTGCAGCGCCTTGATGCTCAGCATCGGCTTGCGGCCCTTTTCAAAGCCAACCACCATGGCGTCAACCTTCTGGCCGGGCTGGAAACGCTCGGCCTTCTGGTCTTCGCGGTCGCGGCTGAGATCGTTGCGCTTGATGTAGCAATCCATGCCATCTTCGCCGATCTTGACATCAAGACCGCCATCGCGGGCCGCAACCACGGTCACCGTGACGATGTCGTTCTTCTTCCAGTCACCGCCGGTGGTGTTGCGGGTGCCCACGGCAGCGCCCGTGCCGCCCTGCTCATCAAGCTGCTTGATGCCCAGGCTGATGCGTTCCTTCTCGATGTCCACTTCCAGCACGCGGGCCGTGACGCGCTCGCCCTTGTGGTGGCGGGCCAAGGCGCCTTCGCCGGTCATCCCCCAGGCGATGTCGCTCATGTGCACCATCCCGTCGACGTCGCCGTCGAGACCGATGAACAGGCCGAATTCGGTGGCGTTCTTGACTTCACCTTCCACGATCGTGCCGACCGGGTGGGTTTCAGCAAACACTTCCCACGGATTGCGCTGGGCCTGCTTGAGGCCAAGGCTGATGCGACGCTTTTCTTCGTCGACTTCCAGCACGATGACTTCGACTTCCTGGCTGGTCGAAACAATCTTGCCGGGGTGAACATTCTTCTTCACCCAACTCATTTCCGAAACATGGACCAGGCCTTCGATGCCGGCTTCCAGTTCCACAAAGGCGCCATACTCGGTGATGTTGGTCACGCGGCCCTTGTGCTTGGTGTCCACGGCGTACTTGGCGGCAGCGGTCGTCCAGGGATCGGCTTCCAGCTGCTTCATGCCCAGGCTGATGCGCTGGGTTTCGCGGTTGATGCGCACGATCTGCACGCGCAGCACGTCGCCGATGTTCAGCACTTCGGACGGGTGGTTGACGCGCTTGTAGCTCATGTCGGTCACGTGCAGCAGGCCGTCGATGCCGCCCAGATCCACGAACGCACCATAATCGGTGATGTTCTTCACGGTGCCGTCAACGATCTGGCCTTCAGCCAGGCTGCTGATCAGGCCGGTGCGGGCTTCGGCGCGCGATTCTTCGAGGATCGAGCGGCGCGACACCACGATGTTGCCGCGCTTGCGGTCCATCTTCAGCACCTGGAAGGGCTGCGGCAGGTTCATCAGCGGGGTGACATCGCGCACCGGGCGGATATCGACCTGGCTGCCGGGCAGGAAGGCCACGGCGCCGCCAAGATCGACGGTGAAGCCGCCCTTGACCCGGCCGAAGATGACCCCTTCGACGCGCTCGCCAGCGGCGAACTTGGTTTCCAGCGCATCCCAGCTGGCTTCACGGCGCGCACGGTCGCGCGACAGCATGGCTTCGCCATTGGCGTTTTCAACGCGGTCAACGAACACTTCGACTTCGTCGCCAACCTTGAGGTCGGACGTGCCATCAAGCCCGGCGAATTCGCGCAGGGGCACGCGGCCCTCGCTCTTCAAGCCGACGTCGATAACGACAAATTCATTTTCCAGCGCGGTGACAACACCGCGGACAACACGGCCTTCAAAGCTCTGGTTCTCACCGAGCGAGGCATCAAGCATAGCCGCAAAATCATCACGGGTCGGCTGGGCAGAGGTAGCCATAAAGTATAATTCACCTTCAATTGGGATTGGCGCGGGAAAACAAGGGCCGGATAATGGCCCTTTCCCACGAAACCCCTCGACAAGGCACCATTGCCCGTCGTTCATCGCCGTCGCGGTGGCACCATGCCAGCCGCTCAAGAGAAACCGGAAAAAAGCCAAACGCCCGTACAGGGAAAACCCTGCCGGGACGCCGATTGACCTTTACCGGCGACGCTGTGCGCGTGCCTTTTCAACCAAGGCAATCGCAGCAGCGACGGCGGCGGCTATATCGAGATTGCTGGTATCAAGCAAGGCGGCATCGCTGGCCTGCACCAACGGCGCGGCAGAGCGCCCGGAATCGCGGGCATCACGGGCATGAATGTCAGCCAGCACATCCGCCAGCGTCTGGTCTGACCCGCGCCCGGCCTGTTCAGCATAGCGGCGCTGGGCCCGCACCTCAGGCGCCGCCGTCACAAACAATTTGGCGATGGCATCCGGCGCGATCACCGTGCCGATATCCCGCCCATCCAGCACCGCGCCGCCGGCCTGCTGGGCAAAGCGGCGCTGCACATCGAACAACGCTGCCCGCACCGCCGGATGACTGGACACGATCGAGGCATAATCGCTGTTCAGCGCGCTCATCAGATCGGGGTCATCCAGCAAAGCCGGATCAAGGCTGCGCGCCGCCTGCGCCGCGGCGTCGGCATCATAGGGATCGTGGCCACCCAGCCGCACCGCCAGCCCGCAGGCGCGATACAATTTGCCGGTGTCCATGAACGGCAGGCCATAATGCCGGGCGAGTGCCTTGGCGATGGTGCCCTTGCCGCTGGCGGCGGGCCCATCGACGGCGATGACGAGGGGAGGGAGCGTGTTCACGCGGCGGGGTTAGCGGGCAGGGCCGGGCAGGGCAAGGGCGGGCCGGCACCGCAAAGCTTGTTCAACCAGCGTAAACAATGACCGGTGTGTAGGTTTTGTGGGCGGCAGTGGGCACGCGGTACGGGGGCATAGTTTCAGATGATCAGCCGGTTTCCCT
This sequence comes from Sandarakinorhabdus sp., assembly GCF_031422795.1. Taxonomy (GTDB): domain Bacteria; phylum Pseudomonadota; class Alphaproteobacteria; order Sphingomonadales; family Sphingomonadaceae; genus Sandarakinorhabdus. The sequence goes on along the minus strand of NZ_JANPML010000309.1, from coordinate 27,636 downwards.
TCATTTCGTTGGCGCAGTCCCTGATGGTTGCGCGCATCGCGACCGCCGGATTTTTCATGGCGCATGCCGTGGTGCGCATCGTGAAAGGCACGATTCCGCAATTTGGCGTGTTCATGGAGTCACAGGGTTTCCCCCAGGGCGAATTGATCGTGTGGGCCATCACCATGACCGAGCTTGTTGCCGGCACCCTGCTGATTGCCAATCGCCATGTGCGGCTGGCGGCGACAGCGTTGTTTGCCATCGCCTTCACCGGCATCGTGCTGATCCATCGCAATCTGGGCTGGTTTGTCGGCGAACACGGCACCGGTGGTTCAGAATATAGCGTGGCGTTGATTGTGCTGCTGCTGGTGATAGCGGCGGCAGATCGGGAGGGGCGGGGACAGTGATGGTGAGATAAGCAAGCTGTCCGCGGATTGCCCGTGATACCACTGAAGAGCGCCGCGAACGACAGCGCGCAGGTGAGAGTTTCGCTCTCCAGGCGTTTGAGAGGGTAGGTTTGTCGGGCGTGTTGGGGGCAATTGAGTGCTCCGTCACCGCAATTCCAAGGCGTCAATCGAACTCCACGTGCAAGAGCTGGCCCGAGATAGCGCGCACATCAGTTGAAGCGCCGTCTTGCGCATCAGGATGCGCCATCGGCACAAAATCGTGCGTGCAGCACAGTTCCACGACCAACAGCAGATTGCCGTTGCTGCAGCAGTGGCAAGCCTCGGCATCCAGATCGAAAGCCAGCTCAATCGTTGCCGGGCCGCTACCCATGGCGCTGCCCGTGGCCAAAGGCCGACCATCAGTGGCATGAACCGTCCAGCCGACATGCGTGTCGGCGCCGGCAACCGAAGGCGGAAACCGGTGCCACACCTGCAGGACGGCGCGGCTGTGCTGCTGCTCGGTTACCAGCAACACAACCGATCGACGTTCGACAAGGCCATCAGGATACATGCCGGCAATCACGTGCCAGCCGCAATCCATCGCCAACGCTTCGGCCTGGCTTGCGGGATCGCGCCCATAGCCCAGTTGATCAAGCGCCGGCCTGGTTATCGCATCGATCAAGGCCTGATCGCGCGATGTGAACTGAGAACGACTGTCTGGCAGGCCACGAAAGTTGATGGTTTGTGCAAGGCTGTGAGCGATGCGATCATTGCCGGCAACCCCGATGCTGTCCAGCGCCTTGCGGATATACAACTGCGGATTGCCGTTGAGGTTTTCATAGCGATAGAGCTGGGCGCCGGCCTGCACCAACCGCGCGCAGGCCAAGGCGTGCCGGACAAAATATCCCGCCTGTTCAGCGATATTGCCACTGAAATTAGCGCTGTACACATCTTCGGGATTGGCAAGCCGTACCTGCATCGAATTGATTACCGCAAATGGCCGCCTGACGACCACAAACACTGGCGGCGATGCGGCGCGTGTCGCATTCCATCCGAGCCGATCAAGTGCCAGAACATTGCTGGGCGTCTTTTCCCCTACTACTCGCTTGCCCGAACGCTGGCGCAGTTCGCGGGCCAGGATCGCACCAAGCTGATTTGCATAAGCCAGCCCCGTGCAGCCTTCGCCAAGCGGTCGAGTCATTTCAACTGCCAGCAGATCGATATCACGATCGCTAAAGCGCAAATCCGGCATCGGGCTGCCCAATTGCAGATTGAATTCCACCAATTCGATCAGGTTGATCCGCAGGCGCCGCCGCAGCTCCTCGCACACCGCTGGTACGGCGGCCGCTGTTACCGCCGATGTGGCTGCAATTTCCGCTGCAAAGGGCAGCAGATGCGTTTCAGACGCATGGCAATAGATTTCCGGATGCTGGTTGAACGCATCGGCAAACGCCGTCGTGCCGCCGCGCGGGATGCCTCCGACAATGAAATCCAGTGCTGCCACTTCTGTCCCCGGCCGCGCGCACGACATTTTACAATTTTGTTACACCATAACGTACAGGCGCGGCAAAACCCTTGCATCGCGGGTTGAGCCGGCCTCCGAGGGTAAGGCCGCGGGCGGATTGCTGGAACAGAAAATGGCGTGGGCCATATGCCAATTCTGATCTTGGTGCAGAAAAGTGGCGCAAGGGCATTGGCATGGCCGGCGCGTTGCGCCAATACGGGCGCAGGGTCCGTCACAGTCTAGGTGAACGATGACCCTTGCTCGCAATCAGGAATACGGCACCGGTGTGGGCCAACCCGGCACGATTCTGTTCATTGCCGGCACCCGCCCGGAGGCGGTGAAGCTGGCGCCATTGATACTGGACTTGCAAGCGCGCGGGGAAACGCCGCTGTTGGTGGCCACCGGCCAGCATCGCGACTTGTTTGACGAAGCTTTGGCCGGCTTTGGGTTGCAGGCGGATCATGATCTGGGGGTAATGGCGGCCACGCCAGACTTGGTGGTTGGTCGCCTGGTACCGATGCTGGCCGATGTGATCCGGGCCAGCCAGCCGGCGATCGTGGTGGTGCAGGGCGATACGAGTTCGACCTTTGCCGGGGCGCTGGCGGCGCGTTATGCCGGGGTACCCGTAGCGCACGTCGAGGCCGGGTTGCGCACCGGCACACACGATCCGCACCCCGAAGAGATGCATCGCAAACTGGCGGCGCAGATGGCCGATCTGCATTTCGCGCCAACCGAAGTGGCGGCAGCGGCATTGCGGAACGAAGGGGTGACAGATGGCATCCATGTCACCGGCAACAGCGGTATCGATGCCTTGCTGCTGATGCAGGAACGGCTCGCGACTGACCAATGGCTGGCCAATTCTGCAAGCGCGCCGCTGGCCGGAATCCCCATCACGCGGCCATGGCTGCTCGCGACGGTGCATCGCCGCGAGAATCAGGGGCGCAAGCTGGCTGCCGTGCTGGATGCGCTGACCGAACTTGCCGATGAGGCCGAGATCATCCTGCCAGTGCATCCCAGTCCCGCCATCTCGGGCCCGGTGCGGGCAAGGCTGGAAGGGCGGGCGAATATTCACCTGCTGCCGCCGCTGGCCTATGCTGCATTTGTTGCGCTGATGGGCCGCGCGACATTGGTCCTCACCGATTCGGGCGGCGTTCAGGAAGAAGCGCCGGCGTTGGGCCTGCCGTGCCTCGTGCTGCGCGACGTGACCGAACGGCCCGAAGCGATTGCCAGTGGCAATTCGATGCTGGTGGGCTGCGAGGCTGCGGCGATCATTGCCACTGCGCGGGCTGTGCTGGGGGATGCTGCGCTCCGGGCCCGGATGGGGCGGCCGGCGCTGCCGTATGGCAGCGGCGGCGCGGCGCGGGCAATCAACGATGTGTTACTGGGGAAAGTACGCAGCCAAGTCGTTCCATCATCGTTACAAATGTCGGAAAGCTCGTTGCAATCGGGCGGGCATCGTCAATGGTCACGGGCTGACGCACGTTGAGGCCCAGCACGGCAAAGCTCATGGCGATGCGATGATCGAGCCGGGCGGCAATTGTGGCGCCGCCGGGGACGGGATCACCGGCGCGGCCTTCGACGATCAGGCCGTCTTCCAGCTCCTCACAGCATATGCCGCAGGCTGTCAGCCCTTGGGCCATCACCGCGATGCGATCCGATTCCTTGACGCGCAATTCTTCCAGGCCGCGCATCACCGTGCGGCCCTGTGCAAAGGCGGCGGCGACGAAAAGCACCGGATATTCGTCGATCATGCTCGGTGCGCCATCGGGCGGCACCTCGATGCCGGTCAGCGCGCTGTGGCGGACGTGCAGATCGGCCACTGGCTCGCCCCCTACACTGCGTTCGTTCAACAGGCGGATATCGCCGCCCATCGCTTGCAATACGGTGATCAGGCCGGCGCGGGTGGGATTGATGCCGACATTGCGGATGGTGATGTTGCTGCCCGGCACGATCAGTGCAGCCACCATCGGGAAAGCCGCCGACGACGGATCGCCGGGCACCACGATGGTTTGGGGCCGCAACTCCGCCTCGCCAGAAAGGGTGATGATGCGGCCCTGCGGTGATTGCGTGACCGACAATCGGGCGCCGAACCCGGCCAGCATCCGTTCCGAATGGTCGCGAGTGGGGATGGGTTCGATGATGGTCGTTTCGCCCGGCGTGTTGAGGCCGGCCAGCAAGATCGCCGATTTCACCTGCGCCGAAGCCACCGGCAGCGTGTAGGTGAGCGCAACCGCCGGGCAGGCGCCGGTGAGGGTGAGGGGGAGCGTTTGCCGCCCTGGCCCGGGAGTCGCCGCGATGGAAGCGCCCATGAGCGAGAGCGGCGTGATCACCCGCCCCATGGGCCGGCCCGACAGGCTGGCATCGCCGGTAAACGTCGCGGTGATCGGGTGCGAGGCAACCAGGCCCATCAGCAGGCGGGTGGAGGTGCCGCTGTTGCCCATGTCGAGCGCGGTGGCGGGCTGCAGCAGGCCGCCGACACCAACGCCGCTCACGCGCCACTCGCCATCATCGCTGCGGTTGATCTGTGCGCCCATCGCCCGCATGGCGGCCGCCGTGGCGAGCACGTCTTCGCCTTCCAAAAGCCCGGTGATGCGGGTTTCGCCCACGGCCAGCGCGCCCAGCATCAGCGATCGGTGGCTGATCGACTTGTCGCCGGGCACGGTGACGTCGCCGCTGAGCGGCCCGGTAACAGCCAGACACAGCGGGGCGGGATTTCCATCGGCAGCGTGACTCATGATGGGGCGCTTTGACAGGGCTTTCCGGCTGTGGCAATGCGCCGGGTTCTTCGGGGCGGGCTGCGGCCCGCCCTGCTTTTGGCTTTTGCCGCGCGACATGCGGGGCTGCACGGAGACGATATGGTCAAGGCTGAATGGGGCACCAAGCGTGCCTGTCCGAAATGCAACACCCGATTCTATGATCTGGGCAAGGAAGACCCGGTGGCTTGCATTTCCTGCGGCTTTGCCTGGGCGCCGGAACCGGTTCTGAAATCCAAGCAGACGACGCCATTCGAAGCCAGCAAGCCGCAGGCCGCTGAAGCCGAAGTGGCGGTTGATGAAGATCTGGAGATCGAAGACGCCGACGTCGAAGCCGGTGAAGCCGATGCCGATGTTGACCTTGGCGACGATGATGATCTGGGTGTCGTGTCCGAAGGCACCCAAGACGAGAATTGAGAATATCGGCCGGTTCAGCGAATTTCGGGCTTGCAAGGCCGCGAAACATCGCCTAACCGGCCGCTCCCGGCGTTGCTGGTAACAGCAGCGACCAACTACCAGATCCCTTGGGGGAATGTGGGGCCTTAGCTCAGCTGGGAGAGCGCTACGATGGCATTGTAGAGGTCAACGGTTCGATCCCGTTAGGCTCCACCACCCCACCAAAGACCCGGCCAGAAATGGCCGGGTTTTTTGTGGCGGCGTTTTGCCTTCCAGCCGAATCGCTGGCATTGCAGCGGCCATGCCGACCACCCGCTCCGATTATCGCGCCACGCGCCTCATCCCCACCCGCTGGATGGACAATGATGCCTACGGCCACGTCAACAACGTGGTCTATTATAGCTGGTTCGACACGGTGGTGAACGCCTGGCTGATCGAATCAGGCCTGCTTGATATCCATCATGGAAACCCCATCGGCCTGGTGGTGGAAACCGGCTGCAAATATCACCGATCCGTGGCGTTCCCGGAAACCGTCGAAGCCGGCATCCGCATCACCAGGCTGGGCAACAGCAGCGTGCGTTGGGAAGTTGGCCTGTTCACCGAAGGCCACGACGCCCCGGCGGCGGAAGGCCATTTCATCCATGTCTATGTTGACCGGGCCACCCGTCGCCCGGCACCGCTGCCCGATGCGTGGCGGCAGCTGTTGTTGCCGCTGGTGGTTGCGCCCGGCGACGCCTCGCTTTAAGCGCTCGCGATGCACACGCCAGACTCATCGATCCTCATCCTCGATTTCGGCAGCCAGGTGACGCAGCTCATCGCGCGGCGCGTCCGCGAAGTGGGCGTTTATTGCGAAATCGTCCCTTTCGGTAAAGGTGCGGAAGCCTTCGCCCGGATGGCCCCCAAGGGGGTCATATTGTCGGGCAGCCCGGCCAATATCAGCGACGCCAATGGCCCGCGCATTCCCGATGCCGTGCTGGCTGCAGATGTGCCGCTGCTGGGCATCTGCTATGGTGAACAATCGCTGTGCCATCAGCTCGGCGGCTCGGTGGTGGCATCTGATCACCGTGAATTTGGCCGCGCCGAAATCGATATCGTCGATGATTGCGCCTTTTTCGCCGGCGTTTGGGCCAAGGGCGACCGCCCGACCGTGTGGATGAGCCACGGTGACCGCATCGAAGCCATCCCGGCCGGGTTCCGCGCCGTTGCCACCAGCGCCGGCGCGCCCTTTGCTGCCATCGCCAACGACGAAGCCCGCCGGTATGGCGTGCAGTTCCACCCGGAAGTGGTGCACACCGCCGATGGTGCGGCGCTGTTGAAGAATTTCGTCGTCAATGTCTGCGGCATCACGCCGAACTGGTCGATGGCTGGTTTCCGCGCCGCCAAGATCGCCGAAATCCGCGAACAGGTCGGTTCGGCCAAAGTGATCTGCGGCCTGTCGGGCGGGGTCGATTCGGCCGTGGCGGCCGTGTTGATCCACGAAGCCATTGGTGATCAACTCACCTGCGTGTTCGTCGATCATGGCCTGATGCGGCTGGGCGAAGCCGAACAGGTGGTCACGCTGTTCCGCGAACATTATCATATTCCGTTGGTCCACGTCGAAGCCGAGCAGATGTTCCTTTCAGGCCTTGCCGGCGTCACCGATCCGGAAGCCAAGCGCAAATTCATCGGCAAGACTTTCATCGAAGTGTTCGAATCCGAAGCGAAAAAGATCGGCGGGGCCGACTTCCTCGCCCAGGGCACGCTGTACCCGGACGTGATCGAGAGCGTCTCCTTCACTGGCGGCCCCAGCGTGACGATCAAGAGCCACCACAATGTCGGCGGTCTGCCGGAACGCATGAACATGAAGCTGGTCGAACCGCTGCGCGAGTTGTTCAAGGACGAAGTGCGCCGGCTGGGTGTCGAACTCGGCCTGCCGCCGGCGTTTGTCGGCCGCCACCCGTTCCCCGGCCCCGGCCTTGCCATCCGTATCCCCGGCGAAGTGACCAAGGAAGCCTGCGACACGCTGCGCAAGGCTGACGCCGTTTACCTCGACGAGATCCGCAAGGCTGGCCTGTATGACGAGATCTGGCAGGCCTTTGCCGTGCTGCTGCCGGTGCGCACCGTGGGCGTAATGGGCGATGGCCGCACCTATGACCGGGTGTGCGGCCTGCGTGCGGTGACGTCCGTCGATGGCATGACCGCCGATGTTTACCCGTTCGAAGCGGCCTTCCTCACCCGCACCGCTACCCGCCTCGTAAACGAGGTGAAGGGCATCAATCGCGTGGTCTATGACTATACGTCGAAACCGCCCGGCACCATCGAGTGGGAATGAGCCAGTCTAGCGGCCGGTAAAGCGCGCCGGCCGTTTTTCGAGGAAATGCGCGACGCCTTCCTTGAAATCATCGGAAGCGAAACTGCCGGCCATGTCGGCATCGGCGGCGGCGATGGCTTCGCCCAGCGACTGCAATTGGGCGTTCCACAGCTCGCGCTTCATTTCACGCAATGAACGCGGCGAGACATCATTGGCCAGCAACCTGGCATAGGCCATCACGCCGGCTTCGAATTCGGCCGCCGGGAAAACCCGCGTCACCAGCCCCAGCGACAGGGCTTCGGCGGCATCGACCTTGCGCGATGAAAACAGCAGATCAGCCGCCGCCGCAAAGCCGATCAGGCGCGGCAGCAGCCAGGAAATGCCATGTTCCGCGATCAACCCGCGCTTGGCAAAGGCGGTGGTGAACACGGCCGCATCAGAGGCAAAACGGATATCAGTGTAGAGCGCATAGACCATGCCGAGGCCGGCACAGGCACCGTTGATGGCACCGATGATCGGCTTGGGCACGGACGGAAACCAGCTGTTCTGCATGCGGAAATCGGCGCGGGCATCTGGGTCGAAATCGGCCGGACCCGCCGCGGCGCGGGCCGAAGCGCCGTCGGTCTGGATGGCCTGCAGCATGTTCATGTCGGCCCCGGCGCAGAAGCCGCGGCCAGCGCCGGTGAGCACGATCACCCGCACCGCCTCATCGTCGCTGGCGGCGCGCATGGCAGCCTTCACATCGCGGGCCATCTCCCCGCGCCAGGCGTTGAGCCGATCTGGGCGGTTCAGGGTGATGACGGCAACACCGTCGCTGACGCTGTAGAGAATGTCTTCGTAGAGCATGGTTCTGCCTCTGCGCTGTGCTGCTGTCTGACGCGGAGTGAACAGCCAATCACCGCAGCGTGTCGATGCCCAATTATGGGGGGCTATGCGGGCCCGGGTTCAAGGCTTCCGTTTGTCGAGGAAGGCGCGGAAACTGGCCTGCGCGGCCGCACCCACGGCGTTTTGCGCCATCACATCGCCCGCGTGGGCATAGGCGGCGGGCTGCGGCAGCTCCATCTGTTGATAATAGGCCTGCTTGCCTGCCGCCTTTGCCTCTGCGGGGCCGCGCGTGGCGCGGGTGATCAGGTCGAGCGTGGCGGCTTCCAATTGGTCATCGGGCACGACGCGGTTGATCAGGCCCCAATCAGCCGCCGTGCGCGCATCGATGGGGTCGCCAGTCATCGCCAGCTCCAGCGCGCGCTTGCGGCCCAGATTGCGGGCCACGGCGACCAGCGGCGTGTGGCAGAACAGGGCGCCCTTGCCGCCGGGCAGGGCAAAGCTGGCGCTTTCTCCCGCCACAGCCAGATCGCAGGTGGCGACAAGCTGGCAGCCGGCTGCGGTGGCAAGGCCGTGCACGCGGGCCACCACTGGCTGCGGCAGGGCCTGCAGCAGGTCCATCATTTCGGTGCAGATGCGGAACAGATCACGCACCTCTGAATGCGAATGATCGGCCATGTCGGCAAAATGATGCCCGGCCGAAAACACCGGGCCGTTGGCGGCCAGGATGATCCCGCGTGCATCGCTGCTGCCGATGTCTTGCAGCACTCGCGTCAGCTCCAGCATGAGTGGCAGCGACAAGGCGTTGCGCTGTTCCGGGCGGTTGAGCGTCACGGTGACAATCGTGCCGTGGCGGTCAACCTGCAGATGCTGCGTGTCGGTCATAAAATCATCCTTGCAACAAGGGTTTGCGCTTTCATCGGGCGGCGAGCGGGGTGCCTTGTGTCCAGGCGCCCAGCCGGATGGCGGTGGCGGTGACCACGGCATGAGCGATCATGCCGATGGCGATCACCATGAAATAGTCGTTGGGCACGGCCGCTGGACTGCTGGCCAGAAAGACGCTGCCGCCAACGATGATCACCACGCGCACCACCGCGGCAATCACCGGCCACACCACCCGCCCGGCACCCTGCGAGGCAAAGAACAGGCAGGTCGCCACGCCGAAGAAGGCATAGAAGGGGGCGACGGTCTGCAGATAGGCGCGGCAGGCGGCACGCACCGCCTCGACGTCGGTGAACAGATTGGCCCACAGGCCCGGAAACAGGGCAGCGACAGCACCGATGGAGCCGGCCAGAATCGCGCTGAAACCGGCCGCCGTCCAGCCGACACGGTGGGCGCGGGCGAACTGCCGGGCGCCGAAATGCACCCCAACCAAGGCGGTGGAGGCCGCGCCCAAACCGAACACCATCGGCACGACCAGAAATTCCAGCCGCGCGCCAATGCCATAACCTGCCAGCACATCGGTGCCAAACCGCGCCATGGATGCCGTGACGACCAGCACCGATGCCAGCGTGCAGAACGGATTGATCGCCGCCAGCCCGCCAATCCGCAGGATTGCGATGATGGGGGCCCAGTGCAGTTTTACGCCGGTGACGTGCAGGCGCAGTTCCCGGCAGCGGGTCGTGAGGTAGATCAGCATCAGGACGGTTGAGATGCTGCTGCTGACAATGATGCCGGCCGGCGCACCGGCAATGCCCATTTGCGGGAAGGGGCCAAGGCCGAACACCAGAACACCGGCGATGCTGATCTGCAAGAACGACCCCATGACGCCGATCTTGGCCGCCACCGCCATGTTGCCGGTGGCGCGCACGATGCCGGCCAGCGCGTTGGACAGCCACAGGCTGATGCAACCCAGGAACAAGGTATCGGAATAGGCCAGCGCCTGTTCGAGCACGGCGCCCGATCCGCCGAGCGTGCCATAGATGACTCGCCCGCCAGCCAAGAATACCGCCGAGCAGATGCTGGCGAGCACCACCATCAACAGCACGGCATGCACAGCCACTTCTTCGGCACCGGCCCGGTCGCCGGCACCCAGCCGCCGCGACACCGCGCCGGTGATGGTGCCGCCGAACGCCCCTGCCGACAGCATCCCCATCAGCATCATCATCGGAAAGGCCAGCGCCAGCCCGGCCAGCGGCGCGGTGCCGAGCTGGCCGATATAGAAAGCCTCGGTCATCATGGTGAGCGACGACATCACCATCGAAATGATGTTCGGCGCCGCCAATCGCAGGATGGTCGGGCCGATCGGGGCCGTCAGGAACGGCGAATTCGGTGACGTGGCCACATCAGTTCCTTGCCGGGCGGGTTTGTTGCGGGACGCAGTTGGTCAACGGGGCGGGCGGCGCAAAGCTGCTCATGCAACTGCGCTCCGGATCAGGCGGAAGGTGGCGGTAATGGGCTGCCGAAGCTGTTCGCCGGGCAGGCGGCGGCGGCTGGACACGCGGATGCCTTCGTTGATCAGCATCAGCAGGGCAGCCAGTTCCTCGGCCTGGGCGGGCGCGGCGCCGGCGTCCTCCAGCATCATCTGGAACCGTTTCTGCAGGGCGGCGAGATACTGGCTGGCGCGGCCCGCCAGATCATCATCGACGCCAGCCAGTTCGGTGACACTGTTGACCATCATGCAGCCCCAATGGTCACGGGGGCTGGGGGTGCCAACGAAGCTGCGTTCGAAAAAATCCTGCAGCGCGTCCAGTGGTGGCCTGTTGGCGCTGGCACCATCGATCAAGCCCGTCGTGCGCTGGGCAAACAGATCGAGGCAGTGGATGAACAGGCTGCGCTTGTCGGTGAAGGCGGCATAGAAGCTGCTGCGGCCAATGCCCATCGCAGCCAACAGATCGGCCAGTGATGTCGCTTGATAGCCCTTGCGCCAGAACAGCACGAGCGCGCGGTCCACGGCCTTGGTTCGATCAAATTGGATAGGGCGGGCCATGCTTGAATTTTGAACCAATCGGTTCACTATCGCAATCCTGCCCATCCGGAGAGGGAAAATGACCAAGACCATTGAACTGATTTTCGATTTCGTCAGCCCCAACGCCTATCTGGTGTGGCAGCCGCTGCGCGAACTGGCAGCGCGCCAGGGCGCGCAGATCAAGATCACGCCAGCGTTTCTGGGCGGGATGCACAAATTGACCGGCAACGCCCCGCCCTTCATTCGCGACGCCGAGGTGAAGGGCAAGAATGAATATGCCAATCTGGAAATGAACCGGTTCATCGCCAAACATGGCCTGACGCGGTTTCGGATGAACGCGAAATTCCCGTTCAATCCGGTCAATCTGCTGCGGATGCTGATCGCGCTGGATGGCGATAACCAAATCAGGTTCATCGAAGCGCTGGTGACGGCCATCTGGGAGGATGGGTTGGACGTGAGCGACGCGGGAGCCGTGGCGGCGGTGCTGACAGCGGCTGGTTTTGATGCCGAAGCCCTCGCCGCCAAAACGCAGGACCCGGTGATCAAGCAGGCGCTGATCGACAACACCGAGCAGGCTGTTGCGCGCGGCACCTTCGGCATCCCGACCTTTTATGTCGGCACCGAAATGTTCTTCGGCAAGGAACGTCTTGAGCAGATCGAGGCGATGCTGGCAGGCGGCTGAGCCGCTTTACCCCGGCCGGTTTCGCGGGGATGTGGACAGGGCGTCGGCGAACACCCTAAGGATGCCTGTGCAGCGGTGCCGGGCACCAGAGGGGCGATAATGACCGATACCACCATGACCCCAACCCCAATTCCGGCCCTGGCGCGCACGCTGAAGCGGCGGCATGTCACCATGATCACGCTGGGCGGGGTCATCGGGGCGGGCCTGTTTGTCGGCAGCAGCGCCGCCATCGCCACGATAGGCCCGGCCGTGGTGATCAGCTATGCATTGGCCGGGGCCATCGTGCTGGTGGTGATGCGGGTGATTGCGGCGCTGGCCCTGGCCCTGCCGCACGCCGGCACCTTCACCGAATATGCGCGCGCCGGGCTGGGCCGCTGGGCCGGGTTCACCGCCGGCTGGCTCTACTGGTATTTCTGGGCGATTGTCATCGGCATCGAAGCGATTGCCGGCGCCGGGATTGTCGCGCTGTGGGTCGATCTGCCGGTGTGGCTGATCGGCACCGTGCTCACCTTGTTGATGGCCGGTTCCAACCTGCTTTCGGCGCGCAGTTTCGGCGAATTCGAATTCTGGTTTTCCACTATCAAGGTGGTGGCCATCGCGCTGTTCATCATCATTTGCAGCGTGTTCCTGTTCGGGTCGCCGGCGTCCAGCGGGGTGGCCAATCTCACCAACGATGGCGGGCTGGCGCCGATGGGTTGGGGCGCCGTGATTGCCGGCGTCACCACGGTGATCTTTGCATTGGTGGGGGCCGAGATCGTTACCGTGGCCGCTGCCGAAGCCGAGGATTCAGCGGAACTGGTCGCCAAGATGGCCAGCACGCTCATCCTGCGCATCAGCATTTTCTATATCGGTGCCATCAGCCTGATCGTCTGCATCGTGCCGTGGCGCAGCATCGTGGCCGGCCAATCGCCGTTTGCCGCCGCGCTGGATGTGATCGGCGTGCCGGGCACGGCGCTGATGATGAACCTGTTGGTGCTGGTGGCCGTGCTGTCGTGCCTCAATTCCTCCATCTATGTCGCCAGCCGGGCGCTGTTCACGCTGGCCGCCAATGGCGATGCACCGCGCTGGAGCGTGGCGGTTGATGGCCGCGGCGTGCCGGCTCGTTCCATTATCGCCTGCACGTTGGTGGGGCTGGCCTGCGTCTTTGCCTCCGTGCTGTCGCCGTCGCTGGTGTTTGCCTTCCTGGTCAATGCTTCGGGCGCCACCATGTTGTTTGTCTATTCACTGGTGGTGATTGCGGCGATCCGGCTGGGGGTGGGCGGCGGCTTTCTGAGCTGGGGCCGGTTTGTGGCGGTTGCGGCCATGGCGGGCGTGCTGGCGGCCATGGCGCTCACGCCGGAACTGGCACCGCAGTTCTGGGCCAGCCTCGGCTTCCTGGGGCTGGTGCTGTTGGCAGCGGCGATTACGCGCAAACAAATTTAGGCGTCGGGCCAACTGATCGCCAGCACTTCCCAATTCTTCTCGCCGCCGGGTAGGGCAACCCGACGGACATCGCCCACCTTGGCCCCGCGCAGCGCGCGCACGATGGGCGCGCTCCAACCGATCTTGCTCAGGCCCGCGTCCTGTTCGTCATCGCCTACCAGCGTCAGGGTGCGGCGGTTGTCGTCATCATCGGCGATCTCCACCGAACAGCCGAACAACACGCGATCGCGCTCGGATTGCCGGGCCGGGTCGATCACGCGGGCCGCCGCCATGCGCTTGGCGAGATGGCCCAACTCGCGGTCAATTTCGCGCAGCCGTTTGCGGCCATAGATATAATCACCGTTCTCGCTGCGATCGCCATTGCCGGCGGCCCAGCGCACCACTTCGACAATGGCCGGCCGGTCCGTGTGGAGCAGTTGCTCGTAACGGGCGCGCAGGGCCGCCATGCCGGCGGGCGTGATGGGATTGCCGTCCATTACAGATCAAGCTGTCCTTGATTGGTTACAACCGGCGTTTTGCGGCGGCGCTCGGTGGAAGGCAATCCAGCGCGGCGGCTACCGTGACGCTGCACAATGGCACGGGCTGGCGCCGCGTGCGCCGGATCGTGGCGGATAGCGGTGATGGCGGCCTTGGCGGTGCGTGCTGCCTGTTCATGATCGACGAGCGGCGCGGGATAATCCGGGCGCACTTCGGCCAGCCAGGGTTCATGCAGCCAGGGCGTCGGCAGATGCGCCAGTTCTGGCATCCAGCGCCGCACGAAATGGCCATCCGGATCCTGATCATGCCCCTGCTTGATGGGATTATAGATGCGCGGGATGTTGGTGCCGGTGGTGCCCGATTGCATCTGCACTTGCGGCCAGTGGATGCCCGGTTCGTAATCGGTGAACAGCCTTGCCAGCACTGCACCGCTGTGCCGCCAATCCAGCCGCAGATGATAACTCGCCACCGCCATCACCATGGCGCGCATGCGAAAATTCAGCCAGCCGGTGGCGGCAAGGCTGCGCATGCAGGCATCAACGAACGGCCAGCCGGTGCGCCCCTCCACCCAGGCTGCCAGCCGCGCCGCATCATGGTTGGGCAGGGCGGCATAGGCCGGGTGCAGGCAGTGCGCTTCCAGCCAGGGCGCATCCTCCATCTTTTGAATGAAGTGGCAGTGCCAGTGCAGCCGGCTGATGAACGATTCGATGGAACGGACAAACACGCCGTCGCCGGCTTCTGTCCAGCGCTGGCGGGCAACGAGCGCGGCCTGAAACGCCTCCCGCATGCTGATCGTGCCCAGCGCGAGATGCGGCGACAGGCGGGAACAATGGTCTGCGCCGCTATCAGGCGCCGACATGGCTGCGCGATACGGCCGGCCGCGCTGGTTGAGAAAGCTTTTGAGCAATTCCAGCCCGGCGCGGCGGCCGCCAGGCTGGCGCTGGCACGGATCGGGCACCAGCCCCAACGCTGCAGCGCCGGGCAGCGCATCGCCTGCCACATCGGCCATGCGGATCGTCGCGGGCGCGGGCAAGCGCGGGCTGCGCATCATCGCCTCCCACCGCGCCGCCCAGCCGTTGCGATTGTTCAGCGCCCTCCAGACGCCATGCTGGCGCGCTTCGATCACCGGCACACCCGCGGCCCGCGCCCAACGCCGCACCGCCTTGTCGCGCGCAAAGCTCCACAGATTGCCGGTTTCTTCGTGCGCGTGGATGGCCGTGATGCCGTGCGCCGCGTGCAGATCGTGCAGCACTTGGCAAGCATCGCCCACCCGCACCACTAGCCGCCCGCCGCGCGCGGTCAGGCTGCGGTCGAGATCGGCCAGGCTTTCGCACAGAAATTCAAACTGCCGCCCGCTGGCGTCCGGCTGCTGCCACAGCTCCGGCTCGACGATGTAAAGCGGCAGCACCGGCCGGCCGCTTGTGCACGCGGCAGCGAGCGGCGCATGATCATGCACCCGCAAATCCCGCTTGAACCAGACGATTTCCATCACGAATTGCCAGCTTCCGATTTGACACTTTTGACGCATCTGGGCGGTTTTCGAAGCCGGGCTGCCCTGAGCGTCGATTGCCGTCACCATAACCCGGCACCGTCATGTAGGACAGCCGCAGCGCCGGCGGCAGCGGCCAGCCTGTCGCAGGCGGCTTGGCAGAGCGCGCGCGGCTTGGCATGGAGGCGGGCATGATCCTGTATGGCATTCCCAATTGCGACACCGTAAAAAAGGCGCGCACGTTCCTGACCGAACGCGGCAAGGCCCATGATTTCCATGATTACAAGAAAGCTGGTGTGCCGGCCGACGCGCTGGCCCGCTGGGTGGCGCGCTGGGGCTGGGAGACGGTGTTGAACCGCGCCGGCACCACCTTCAAGGCGCTGCCGGAGGCGGACAAGCACGGGCTGGATGCGGACAAGGCGATGGTGCTGATGCGGGCCAATCCGTCGATGATCAAGCGGCCCATCGTTGAAGGGGAAGGCGTGGCCCTGATCGGCTTCAAGCCGGACTCCTGGGCAGGAGCGCTCTGAGATGGCGCGCTGGCTGGTGAAATCCGAACCGTTCAAATACAGCTGGGAACAGTTGAACAAGGACGGCCAGACCGCGTGGGACGGGGTGCGCAATAATCAGGCCGCGATCTATCTGCGTTCGATGAAGAACGGCGACGAGTTGTTCTTCTATCATTCCAACGAAGGCCTGTGCATCGTTGGCATCGCCCAGGTCGTGGGCGAACATTTCATCGATCCCAGCGACCCCAAGGGGCGGTTTCCGGCGGTGCTGGTCGGCCCCAAGGCGCCGATGCCGCGCGCCGTGACGCTGGCCGAAATGAAGGCCGAGCCGCGCCTTGCCGGCATGGCGATGTTCCGCCAGTTCCGCCTGTCGGTGGTGCCGATCACCGATGACGAATGGCATGTGGTGATGGAAATGGCAGCGCGCTGATCAGGCGTTCCGTTCGGCCAGCGTGCGCAGATTATCCTCGTGGCCGCTGCGGCTGAGGCGATAGCGCGAGACGGCGAAGATCATCAGCGCCCATACCAGCCAGATGGCCGGCACATAGGTCGCGCCCAGCTGCCACAGGCTGGATTCCGGCACTTGGCTCGGATTGGCGCCCTTGGGGAATTGCGCCAGGGTCAGCACAAAGCTGGCCGCCATTACGCCCAGGCCCTGCACAGCCTTGCGGATGAAGGTGTTGGCGGCAAAGAAAATGCCCTCGTTGCGCCGGCCGGTGCGCACTTCGGCCTGTTCCACCAGATCAGCGAGCATCGAGGCGGTGAGCGCCTGGAAACAGATGATCAGGCCGATATCGATCATGGTGACGAAAAACACGATCCAGAAGATCGCCGGATCGCCGTTGGGCGGCAGCAGCCCGAACAGGCGCAGGATGATCGGCAGCGGCAGCACGAGCCCGGCCAGCAACCCGATCAGCACGGCCCCGCGCTGCTTGCCGAGCGTGCGGCTGACCACCGGTGACATCGCCCCGCCGATGGCGGCGGAAAGGAACACGCTCATGGTGATCAGTCCGATCTGTTCGGAACTGAAACCCCAGAAATAGGCGGAGAAATAGAAGCTGAGCGAGGCCGAGATGCCAGTGGCGATGGCGCCGAAGAGCGCCGCCATGAACAGCGCGGAGAAATCGCGATTGGCGATGGTTTCGAAAATCTCGCTGAAGATCGCCTTCAGGCCCAGCGCGCGCTTTGCCTGGGCGGCGCGCAGATGCTTGATGTGGCTGTGCGTGCCCAGCGCGGAAACCATGATCGCCACGAAGATCAGCGCCGAAGCGATCATGCCATAAAGCTGATAGGAATCGCGGTTGAACTGGCCGTTGGGGATGGCCGCTGTGGCAAAGGCCGGGAAGATCAGGGTGAAATTCGCCACCGTCATGATGCTGCCGATCACCCAGCCAAAGAACAGCCGCCAGCCGAACAGCGCACTGCGTTCATCATAGCTGCGCGCCAGTTCCGGCCCGAGCGCGGTGCTGGGGATTTCATAGAAACTGATGCTGATGCGGATCAGCGTGGCCAGGCCCAGCAGATACCAGAACAGCGAAGTCTGCGACCAGCCGGCCGGCGGATCCCAGATCAGGAAATAGGTGGCTGCCGTGGGCAGCGCCGAAGCATAAAGGAAGGGGTGCCGTCGCCCCCAGCGCGAGCGCAGATTATCAGACCAGTAGCCAATGATCGGATCGGCAACCGCATCGATCACCAGCGCGATGGTGATGGCCAGGCCCACCAGCCGCGCATCCACCCCGATCACCTGGCTGTAGAAGAGCAGCAGGAAATAGCTGAAGCCGCCATCCTTGACGCCATAGGCGCCGGCGCCAAAGCCATAGGCAATGCGCGTTCCCAAGCCCGGCTTGTCGGGAAGTTCCGCTGCAGCTGCTGCCATGCTGATCGTCCCCTTGGTGTTGCCGATCACGCGCCGGCGATTACGCACTATTGATTGGGGATTTCAGCCTGTAAAGCGGGCCAGCCATTCCATCAGCCAGCGGGCCGCCGGGCCGGGCGTGTGATCAGGGCGGTGCAGCAGGGCGATCGGGTAGGTGGTGCCCGGCCAATCGGGCAGGGCCAGCCGCACCAATCGCCCCGCTGCCAGATCGTCGGCCACCATCGGCACCGGCATGTTGCCCCAGCCGGCGCCGGCCTTCAGCAACGCATGTTTGGCGCTCATGTCGCCCAGCCGCCAGCTGCGTGGGGACAGCACGCCGAAATCCTTGCCCTCGGTCAAGCGCGAGCGGTCGGTGAGCACCAGCTGCAGGTGGCGCTGCGCGGCGCCGGGCGGCACGTCCTGCTGTGTCAGCGGATGGCCGGGGGCGGCGACTGGCACCAGCGGCACGCCGGCCAGCGCGCGCTGCACCAGCCGTTCGTTGACGCCGTCCATAGCGCCACCAATCGCCAGCGTTGCCGAGCCGTCGAACAACCGCGCCTGCACGGCACCCAACGCTTCGACATGCAGCCGCACGGCGAGCGTGGGAAAATGCGCCTGCAGGGCCGTGAGTGCGGCCACCAGCGTGTCGATCGGGAACATCACGCTGACGGCAAGCGACAGTTCCGCTTCCTGGCCCTCGCTCAGCGCCGCCACCCCTGCCTTCAGCGCGCTGACAGTGTCCAGCGTATCGCGGGCATGGGCCAGCACCAGCCGGCCAGCATCGGTAAGCCGCGGGCGCTTGGTGGTTCCGCGCGTGAAAACGGCCAAGCCCAGTTGCGCCTCCAGTCCGTCCAGCTGATAGGCGATCACCGAAGTGGCGCGGCCAAGTGCTCGCCCGGCCGCGGCCAGGCTGCCGTGATCGGCGATGGCCGTCAGCACGGCCAGTTGATCGAGGGTTGGGGTGCCGATCTGCATATCGATAATCTTGAACAGTGATTTCGATATTATCCAGATTTTCGGGAAGAATGCGAGAGCCTAAACCACACGGCATGCCGGCTGCACCGGCCATCAGGGAGTGACGACAATGCCCAAGGTTCTGGTTCTCTATTATTCCAGCTATGGCCATATCGAAGCGATGGCGCAGGCCATGGCCGATGGTGCCCGCGCCGCCGGCGCGCAGGTGGACATCAAGCGCGTGCCGGAAACCGTGCCCGATGCCGTGGCAGCCTCGGCGCATTTCAAGACCGATCAGGCCGCCGCAGTGGCCAGCGTCGATGATCTGCCGGGCTATGACGCCATCATCGTTGGCGCGCCAACCCGCTTTGGCCGCATGCCCGGCCAGTTGGCGGCGTTCTTCGATGGCGCCGGCAAATTGTGGGCAACCGGCGCGCTCAACGGCAAGGTGGGCGGCGCCTTCACCAGTAGCGCCAGCCAGCATGGTGGCAATGAAACCACCTTGTTCTCGATCATCACCAACCTAATGCACTTCGGCCTGACCATCGTTGGCCTGCCTTACAGCCACCAAGGCCAGATGCGGATTGATGAAGTGGTCGGCGGTGCGCCCTATGGCGCCACAACCATCGCCGGCGGCGACGGCAGCCGCCAACCCAGCGAGACGGAACTGGCTGGCGCCCGTCATCAGGGTGAATTGATCGCCAAGACAGCGGCCAAGCTGTTTGGTTGAGGAATCGAGGCTGCCGGCGTAAAGCCGGCAGCCATGAGCACCACCTTCACGCTTGATACCGCCACCAGCCGCGCCCATCCGGTGCCGGAGCCGGTGCGGCGGTTGACGGTGCCTGCCATCCAGAAACGCAAGGCCAAAGGTGGGGGCGGCGAACCCATCGTCATGCTCACCGCCTACACGGCGCGCATGGCGCAGCTGCTGGATCCGCATTGCGATCTGCTGCTGGTCGGCGATTCGCTGGGGCAGGTGATCTATGGCCTCGACACCACGGTGAAGGTGACGCTGGACATGATGATCGCCCACGGTGCTGCCGTGGTGCGCGGCAGCTATCGCAGCGTGGTGGTGATCGATCTGCCGTTTGGCACCTACGAAGAAAGCCCGGAGGCGGCCTTTCGCACGGCGGCCCGCGTGATGCAGGAAACCGGCGCGGCGGCGGTGAAGCTGGAAGGCGGTGCCGTGATGGCGCCGACGATCAAATTCCTCAGCGAACGCGGCATCCCGGTGATGGCCCATGTTGGCCTCACCCCGCAGGCGGTCAATACGCTGGGCGGTTATGGCGCGCGCGGGCGCAGTGAGGCGGAAGCGGCCAAGATATTGGATGATGCCAAGGCCGTGGCCGACGCTGGCTGTTTCGCATTGGTGGTGGAAGGCGTGGTGGAATCGCTGGCCGTCGCCATCACGCAAGCGGTGGCCTGCCCGACGATCGGCATTGGCGCATCACCCACCTGCGATGGCCAGGTGCTGGTGGTGGACGACATGCTGGGCATGTTCGAACGGGTGCCGCGTTTCGTCGAACGCTTTGACGATCTTGCTGCGCGCATATCCGATGCGGCCGCCCGTTATGCCGGCGCCGTGCGCGAACGGCGTTTTCCAGGTGATGCGCAGCTGTATCGGTAAGTCTTTACCTTTGATGCGCTGTCGGGCATTCACGCCCCGGCAAGAGTGGCGGTGCCATTCCCACGCCTGAGGAGCTTGACGATCTTGGCCAACACGCCTGCCAAACCTGAAGATGCCTTCCTGCGCGAAGTGGACGAGGAATATCGTCGTTCGCAGCTGGCGAACCTGTGGAAGCGGTTTGGCACGGCGGCCATCGCGATCCTGATTTTGGCTCTGGCCGGGCTGGCCGGTTGGCTGTTCTGGCAGGACCGGCAGGCAAAGGCCGCTGGTGATGCCGGTGCAGCGCTGACCCGGGCCATCGAGCAGCTGGAAGTGGGTGAAGGCGCCCGCGCCCGCCCGGTGCTGGAAGCCATGACCCGCGATGGCCCTGGCGCCTATTCCGGGCTGGCGCGCATGGTGCTGGCCAATGATGCGCTGGCCGGCGGCGACAAGCCCAAGGCGCGCGGCCTGTATGAAGCCGTGGCCAACGACAGCGCGCTGCCGCAGCCGCTGCGCGATGCCGCGCTGGTGAAGGCGGTGCGCGTTGGATTTGATCAGATGCGCCCTGCCGAGGTGGTGGCCAAGCTGAAGCCGTTGGCAGTGCCGGGCAATGCCTGGTTCGGCGTGGCCGGCGAATTGGTGGCCGTGGCGTATTTCAAGGATGGCAAGCCGGAACTGGCCAAGCCGATCGTGATCGCGCTGGCCAAGGATGAGCTGCTCAGCCCGTCCTTGCGGACCCGTGCCGCGCAGCTGGCGATTGCCGCCGGGGTGGATATCGCGACGCTGGGCATCAATGCCCAGCCGGCGCAGTGAGGAAACCCAGGTGAACAAGCGCAGCACAGTCCGCACCGCATCAATCCTGCTGATGGCCAGCCTTGCGTTGGCCAATTGCGGCGCGTTCAAGAAGGGCAAGAACAGCCGCACCCCGACGATCGGGGAGCGCATTCCGATCCTGAGTTTTGAAACCCGCGTTGAAGCCGAAACCGAGCTGAAGGATCTGGCCATTGTATTGCCAGCGCCGGAAACCAATGCGGAATGGGCCCAACCGGGCGGTTCGGCCGCGAAAGTTGGCGGCCACCTTGTGCTGGCCGAACAGCCGGCGCAGGCTTGGAGCGCCAGCATCGGCAAGGGCAGCAGCGGCACCGCCCGCCTGAATGCCGCGCCGGTGGTTGGCGGCGGCAAGGTCTTTACCGTCGATATTGGCGGGCAGGTCAGCGCCTTTGATGCCAAAACCGGCGCCGTGGTCTGGCGCGCCGCCGTGAAAATTCCCAAGCGCGGCAGCCGGGCGGCCTTTGGCGGCGGCGTCGCCTATGGCGATGGCCGGGTTTATGTTGCCACCGGCTATGGCCTGGCGTTGGCCTATGATGCCCAAAGCGGCAAGCAATTGTGGGAACGCCCGCTGGTGCAGCCGCTGCGCGGTGCGCCAAGTGTTTCGGGCTCGCGGGTGTTTTTCCTGAGCCAGGACAATCAACTGCATGCGCTCGACGGCGCCACCGGCGACGTCAGCTGGACCGTGCCCGGCACGGTGGAGCCGGCCTGCATTCTGGGCACCGGCGCGCCCGCGGTGTCGCTTGATACCGTGGTGGCCGGCTTCTGCTCAGGCGAGTTGAAGGCGCTGCGCGGCGAAAATGGCCGCACCGTTTGGGAAGATCAGTTGGCCCGCACCGGGCGCTCGACGGCGATGGCGGCGCTGGCCGATATCGATGGTTCGCCCGTCATTGATCGCGGCCGGGTGTTTGCCGTGGGCCATGGCGGCCGCATGGTGGCGCTGGAACTGGCAACCGGCCAGCGCGTGTGGGAACGCAATTTCGCTGGCGTGTGGACGCCGTGGGCTGCCGGTGAATTCCTCTATCTTGTCACGGTGGATGGCGAAGTGCTGTGCATCACCCGCAGCGAAGGCAAGCTGCGCTGGGTCAGCCGGCTGGCGCGCTTCCGCAAGGACAAGCCGGGCAAGAACGGCAAGCCGGGCACGCAGAAGGGCCCCATCCTGTGGGCCGGGCCAGTGTTGGCCAGCGAACGGCTGTGGGTGGCCAATTCCAATCGCGAACTGGTGGCGATCGATGCCTATGAAGGCAAACGCGTGGCCAGCATCAAGCTGAAGGCGCCGGCCTATCTGCCGCCGGTGGTCGCAGGCGGCATGATGTACATGCTCACCGACGATGGTTCGCTGACGGCCTATCGTTAAGCCGCCAGCGCTGGTAAGGCGCTGCGGATGAGCACTGCATCTTCTTCTGGCAACATTCTTGATTTCAACGTCGATGCGCCGCGCGTGGCCATCGTTGGCCGGCCCAATGTCGGCAAATCCACCTTGTTCAACCGGCTGGTTGGCCGCCGCCTTGCGCTGGTCGACGATCAGCCCGGCGTCACCCGTGACCGCCGCGAAGGCAGGGCCAGCCTGTTCGATCTGAACTTCGTTGCGGTCGATACCGCCGGTTTTGAAGACGGCAGCGAGGAAAGCCTGTCGGGCCGCATGCGTGCCCAGACCGAAGCTGCCGTTGGCCGCGCCACCGTCGCCCTGCTGGTTTATGATGCCCGCGCCGGCGTGACTCCGATGGATCGGCATTTCGCCGCCTGGCTGCGCCGCAGCGGTGTGCCGATGGTGCTGGTCGCCAACAAGGCGGAAGGCATGCAGGCCGAAACCGGCATCAATGAAGGCCATGAGCTGGGCTTTGGCGAACCCATCGGGCTGTCGGCCGAACACGGCCTGGGCCTGGCTGATCTTTATCAGGCGCTGGCGCCGTTCCTGGCTGAAAAGCCGGCTGAACCGGCCGCCGACGATGATGAGGGCGCGCCTGCCGACGAGGATAGTGAACTGCCCGAGCCGCCTGCCGGCCCCTTGAAGCTTGCCATCGTCGGCCGACCCAATGCCGGCAAATCGACGCTGATCAACAAATTGCTGGGCGAACAGCGCCTTGTTACCGGGCCGGAAGCCGGCATCACCCGCGACAGTATCGCCATCGATTGGGACTGGCTGGACCGTGACGGCACTGTGCAGGCGGTGCGCCTGATCGATACGGCGGGCTTGCGCAAGCGCGCCAAGGTGACGGAAAAGCTGGAGAAGCTGTCGGCCGCCGACACCAAGCTCGCCATCGATTTTGCCGAGGTGGTGGTGCTGCTGCTCGATTCCACCCTGGGTCTTGAAGCGCAGGATCTGCGCATTGCCGACAAGGTGCTTTCCGAAGGCCGGGCGCTGATCATCGCGCTCAACAAATGGGATGCCGCCCACGATCAGAGCCGGCTGTTCCAGGGCGTGCGCCGGGCGCTGGACGACGGGCTGAGCCAGGTGAAGGGCGTGCCGCTGCTCACCTGTTCGGGCGCCACCGGCAAGGGCCTCGACACGCTGATCGAAGTGGCCATGACAACGCGCCAACGCTGGTCGCGCCGGGTGCCGACGTCGGCGCTCAACCGCTGGTTCGAAACCGCCAGCGACCGCAACCCGCCGCCGGCGCCGGGCGGCGTGCGCATCAAGCTGCGTTATGTGACGCAGGTGGCGACGCGGCCACCCACGTTCGTGGTGTTCGGCAATCGCACCGAAGGGCTGCCGGCCAGCTATGCGCGCTATCTTACCAACAGCCTGTCGAGCGATCTTGATTTTGCCGGTCTGCCGATCCGGCTGAGCTTCCGCGGCGGACGCAATCCCTTCCACAAGAAATGATGACCCTCCACAGCTATTGGCGCTCCACGGCGGCCTGGCGGGTGCGGCTGGCGCTGCAGCTGAAGGGCATCCCCCACAACATTGCCCCGGTGAACCTGCTGCAGGGCGACCAGCGCAGCGCCGCCCATCTGGCGCTGAACCCGCAAGGCCTGGTGCCAGTGCTGGAACATGACGGGGCCGTGCTGACCCAGAGCCTGGCCATCATCGAGTATCTGGACGAGCTTCATCCCGATCCACCCCTGCTGCCCGCCGATGCGCTGGGCCGGGCGCGGGTCCGGGCCGCTGCCCTGACCATTTCGGCCGATGTTCACCCGCTCGGCAACCTGCGGGTGCAGCGCTGGCTGAAAGGCGAACTCGGCGCCGATGATGCGGCGATGACGCGCTGGCTGCACCATTGGATGCACGATGGACTCGCCAGTCTGGAGGCGTTTTCGGCGCAGTTCGGCGGAGCCTGGCTTCATGGCGATCAGCCCAGCCTGGCAGATCTGTGCCTGCTGCCGCAACTGTACAATGCCCGCCGGTTTGCACTGTCGCTGGGCGCCTTTCCGCGCCTGGTGGCTATCGAGCAGCAAATGGCAGCGACGTCCTGGGCGCGGGCCGCGCATCCTGAAACTCAACTGGATTCACCGTAAGTTACCAATGTTTCCTGTGGATAGCCTGCAACCGGGGGCATTGCAAAATCGTAGGATTGGCGTAAGCATCGTCCTGTTTGGATTTCTACGTCATTCTCCGGGGGTAATATGTCTGCAATCAATCAGCTTGGCCGCAATGCTTTTGTCGGTGCCAGCAACGTGTCGCGATCCTCGCGCCGGATTGGCTTTTCTGTCGCTGCCCTCATGCTGGCCGGCACCGCGCTGGCGCCGGCGCAAGCCCAGACGGCCGATCTTGGTGGCCTCATCGTTTCCCGCAATGATTTTGTGAATTTCCCCGGGTTGATCGGCACCGAACCGACCGAGGTCACCAACGGCACGCTGCGCATCAACCCCCTCGCGGCGCTGTCCTTCAGTGGCGACCTGACCGACAGTGGCGGCGTCTTCACCCTGCTCAAGTTTGGCGCCAATGATCTGACTCTGGCTGGCGTGAACACCCACAGCGGCCAGACCACTGTGCAAGGCGGTCGCCTGATCGCCGGCTCGGCCACAGCCTTCTCGGCCAATTCGGCGCTGGCGGCAGCTGGCCAGGTGGCAACGCTGGCCACCGCTGACCTCAATGGTTTCAACCAGACCGTGCGCGGCCTGTTCGGCAATGCGACCGGCGTGGTGACCTCGACGACTGGTCCTGCCATCCTGACCATCGATGGCACGGTCAACACCACGTTCAATGGCGGGTTGCAGGGCCAGCTTGGCATCGTCAAACGCGGCACCAGCGTGCAGACCATCACCAACCTCAACCCGGGCCTGGCGCTGACCAACGCCACCGGTCCGATCACGCTCGAAGCCGGCACGCTGCGCATCGGTTCCAGCAATGCGTTGGGCAGCGGCATCATGACGGTGACGGGCAACGGCACGCTGGCCACTACCGGTCTTGTCCCGCTGGTTTTCGACAATAATGTCGTGCTGCAGGCCAATCTGACGCTGTCGGCTCCGGCGGCACAGAGCCTCACCATGAACGGCGTCATCTCCGGTGCCGGTTCGCTGACCAAGCTGGGTGTGGGCACGGTGACGCTCACTGGCGCCAATGATTACACCGGCGGCACCACCCTGTCGGGTGGGCGGCTGCTCCTCGGCAATGCCGGCGCGCTTGGTACCGGGCTGGTGACGCAGACGCAGACCAGCTTTGTTGGCCTGCTCAACCCGGCCGTTGGTCTGACGGTGGTCAATGCTTTCCAGCTCAACGGTTCTTCGCTGCAGATCGAAACCCCGGATGTCGGCCAGGTCTTCACCTTTGCCGGTGATATCTCGGGCGGGCCGGACGTCAATCTGATCGCCGGCAACGGCGGCACCGTCGTGCTCAGCGGCAACAACAGCTTCAACGGCCTGATCCGCCTGCGCTCGGGCACACTGGGCATCACCAACGCATCAGGTGTCAATTCGTCGTCGGGCATCCGCGCCGAAGGCGGCAACCGTGACATCACCATCCTTGCGCCCGATCAGGTGGTTTCCACCCGCCTTGTCAGCCACATCGGTGAAGGAGCGCTGGCGATCGCGATCAACACCGGTGCCAACAATGTCGAATTTTCCGGCGCCCTGCGTGATGCCAATGGCGGTGCCGGCGATACGCTGGCGCTGGTCAAGACCGGCACCGGCATCCTGACCATCTCCAACGCCTCGGTGACGCTGCTCGGCCGCAACGAAACCACCGGCGGCGTCGCCGCCAACGAAGGCACGCTGAACCTCACTGGCCGCATGGCCAACGACATCAGCGTCGCCAGCGGCGCCACCCTGGCCGGCACTGGCTTCCAGGATGCGGGCACCACCACCATCGCCAATGGTGCGAACCTGTCGCCTGGCGATGCCCGCAATGCCGCGCCGTCAATCGGCACGCTGACGCTCAACAATCTCACCTTGGGTGCTGGCGCCAGCACCCTGTTCGATCTGGGTGTGCCCAGCATCAACACTGCTGCGCCTATCAACGATCTGATCGTCGTTGCCGGCAATCTGGATCTGGGCGGCAGCACGCTCAACTTCAACATCCTGCCTGGCTTCACCCAGGGCACATATCGCCTGATGACCTATGCTGGCGCACTGGCGGGCACGGCCAATCTGGGCCTGCTGCCGGTCGGCTTCACCTACACGCTGAACACGGCAGGCGGGAATGTCGATCTTGATGTCCAGCTGATCGATTTCTACTGGGACGGCAATGGTCCGTTCGGCAACACGGTGGTCGAAGGCGGTCCCGGCACCTGGAATACCGGCAACACCAATTGGACCGATGTGGGCGGCAACGTCACCGTCGCCTGGCAGAACAACGCCCGCGCCTTCTTCACCAATGTTGGTGGCGAGGTGTCGGTTGATGGCAATTTCACCTATTCCACCCTGTTCTTCACCGTTGATGGCTACACCCTGAATCCGGCGGCCGGTGGCACGCTTGGTGCCGATGCCGGCACCATCGACGTGGCAGCCGCTTCGACGGCCACCATCAATGTCGATCTGGTCGGCACCAACGGCCTGAGCAAGGCTGGCGACGGCACCTTGGTGCTGTCGGGCACCAACAGCTTCACCGGCGGCCTGTCGATCAATGGCGGCACGCTGGAGGTCACCCAGGCGGCGGCGCTTGGCGCTGATGCCGTGACTGCGGCTGGCGGCACGACGCTGCGTTTCGACAACGCCATGACCGTAGCCAATGCGATCAACGGCATTGCCTCTGATGCCTACACCGTCGCTACCGGCAGCAATGATGTGCTGCTCGATGGCTCGCTCAACGGCGCCGCCATCAAGCAGGGCGCGGGCACGCTCACGCTCGCCAATGCGGTAAACGCGGCGAGCATCGTGTTTGAAGTCGCTGCTGGCACGCTCAGCGTCACTGGCGCGGTGCAGGGCAACGTCGCCGTCAACAACGGCGCCACCATCACCGGTACCGGCAGCATCTCGAACCAGCTGTTCGTCGATGGCGGCGGCACGCTCAGCCCCGGTGTGGGCGGCGCAGGCACGCTCACCGTCGGCTCGCTGATCCAGTCGGGCGGCGCGCAGTCGCAATTCGATCTTGGTGTCGTGGGCGTGATTGGCGGTACCAATGATCTTGTCATCAGCAACAGCAATCTCACGCTCGACGGCACGCTGATCGTCAACCCGTTGGCCGGCTGGCACATCGGCACCGGCAGCTTCCGCCTGTTCAACTATGCCGGCGCGCTGACCGACAACGGCCTCGATCTGGGTGGCGCGCTGCTCACCCCGCCAGCGGACGTGACCTACACGGTCAACACCACGGTCGCCAATCAGGTCAATCTCGACATCGGCTACACCGGCGAATTCAACTGGGACGGCAATGGCGCCCCGGTTGATGGCATCAT
>NZ_JANPML010000308.1:0-4818 GCF_031422795.1 Sandarakinorhabdus sp. | reverse complement strand
CGCGCTTGATGATGTAGCCGGGGTTGGGCAGCTCAACGATGAAGGTGGAAAACTGCTGGTGGCGCGGCGCATCGGGATCGGTGCGCGCCATCACCACGGCCAGATCGGCGGCACTGGCGGCGGACGAGAACCATTTTTCGCCGTTCATGATGTAATTGCTGTTGCCGTCCTTCACCGCGGTCGTGCGCATCCCCGTCGCGTCGGCACCGGCGGCCTTTTCGGTCATCGAATAACAAACCCGCTTGTCCCCATTCAGCAGGGGTTTCAGGAACTTCTCCTTCTGAAACTCCGTGCCGTGCGCCAGCAGGGTGAGCATCGTCGCATCGTCCGGCCCCTGGCTGTTCATCGACAGCGCGCCCAAATGGCTTTGCCCCAGTTCCATCTGCACCAGCGCATTGGCCAGCGGGCCCAGCCCCATGCCGCCATGTTCGACGGGAATGAACGGCAACCACAGGCCTTGCGCCCGCGCCTTGGCCCGCAACCGCGCCAGCACCGTTTTGTAATCACCGCCGTCGTGCAGCTCCTTTTCCGCCGGCCGGCATTCATCGTTCACCCATTGGCGCACCCGTTCGCGAATCGCCTTGGCTTCGGCTGGAATCTCGAAATCGATCGACATGGCTGTGGCCTCCCCGTGCGTTATCAGCCGAGCATACAGGGCTGGCCGGGCGACCGCGACTATCATGTTTTGGTCGCATGGGCTTGGGCCACCGGCCCCATCTCTCAACCGGTCGGGCAAGGGAATAGGCGGCAACCTGATGTTACCGCCGCTTCGGCCCCACGATCAGGTCAGGTGGAACGATCTTGTCCTGAATGGCCCTGAAGCGCGGGTCCTTGCGCAGCGGATCGACGAAGGGATCGAAGGCGATAAGCGTCAAGAGCGAGTCTTCGGCCGCCAACGCTTCTGCAAGTGCTGCGAGTGCGATCTCCTGATCACCCCGCTGGGCATGGACCCGCGCCCGGGAATAGCCCGTTCTTTGCGCCGCATAGCCGCCAAGTGCGGCCAGCGCCGCATCGCCAGCGGCGCGATTTCCAGCGCGTGACTCCAGCAACGCAATGCCCGCCGGGCCACGCCACAACGTCTGTTTGGCAATCAATGGGCGGGCCTCTGCAAGCCGACCAAGCATGACCAGAGATTCGAACAATTGCGCGCGCCCGCGGACGCCGCTGGACAGATCAAGCGCCTTGCCGGCGGCGACCACGGCGTCGTTGTAGTGCCCAAGATTGAACAAGGCTTCGGCGTGCGCATGAAATGCCCGCGCGCTGAACGGATCAAGGGCAATGGCGCGGCCAGCCAGCACGGCAGCGCGCGCAGGATTCACAGCAAAGATGCTGCGAGCTGCACCGGCGATGGCATCGGGATTACCCGGCTCAAGCAGAGCTGCGCGTTCGGCGCCCGCAACTGCGGCACGGACGTTCAGCAGGGCAAGTTCGAATGTCGAGTAGTTTGCCAACGCCCTGCCCGACTTCGGTGCTATTTCAACAGCGCGGCGCGACGACGCAACCGCCTGCGCATATAATTCACGCGAAGCCGGCCAGTCTGTTTCCCTGCCACTCAGAGCAGCCAAAAAATTCGCCTTTCTGGAATGGGCCAGTGCATAATCGGGATCGAGCGCAATCGCCGCATCGAGTTTGGCAATGCCGCCCGCTGCGCTTGCTGCATCGTTTACGATGGTTGCGTCCGCCTCGAAATACAGTGCCTGGGCCTCGACATTGTCGGTTCCGCCTGCCTGCACCTTGCCGGCCGCCTTGCCCAGCCGGGGGCTGAGGGCGCCGACAACGCTGGTGGCGATGCTGCTCTGGATGTCCAGCACATCGCCGGAGGGACGATCATAGCTTTGCGACCAGATTTCGACACCCGTCTTGCTGTCGCTCAATTGCGCGCTGATGCGCACCGTGTTTGCAGAGCGGCGGACACTGCCGGTCAGCACATTGGCAACGCCCAGTTGCGCAGCCAAGTCCGCCAGATCGGCGCTATCGCGAAACCGTTCCGACGAAGCGCGGCCGATCACCTTCAACCCGACGATCTGGGACAAGGCGTTGCGCAGCTCCTCTGCGAGGCCATCTGCAAAATAGGCCTGGCTGGCATCCCCCGAAAGGTTGACAAACGGCAACACCACGACACTGGCAGTGCCGTCATCGGGCTTGCCGCCCATGTACTTCCACGCCCCGAACCCGCCCACCACCAGCGCCGCGAACCCGGCGGCACCGCCCATCAGCAGCCGGCGGCTGGGGCCTGCCGGTGCCATGGCAATGCTCGCGGCCGGGGCGGGGGTGCCCAACTGCCGCGTCACATCCGCCAGAAACGCCGCCAGGCGCGGGTCTTTCGCATTGCCCTTCCACCCCACCAGATCGGCGGATTGGCGCAGTTCAAACATCACCGGGCGTTGGCAAGCCTCGATCATCACCGGCACCAGTGCGCCGCGCTGCAGGGCGATCGTGGCTTCGGATCGCACCCAATCGGAATCCACCGACGCGGCGGACCACAGCACCACCACCAACCGCGCCTCGCGCAGGGCCGTCTCGGTCACCCGATCATACACCGCGCCGGCTTTCAGTGCCTGATCCCACCACACATCATGCCCGGCCGCCTGCAACACCGCCGCCATCTGGCCAGCGGTGGCAAGGTCGTTTCGGCTGTAGGACAGGAAGATATCAGGCATCAGCTGCAGGCCGGTAATCAGCACAAATTCGCATCAAACGCCCCCGATGCCGCACATCGGAAACAATGCGCCGCACATAGCCATACCAAGCGGTTGCCAGGTTGAACAGCAAGCTGCGGCATCGCCTCGCCTTGCCCACCGCCGCCGCTCCGGCAACAGCAGTGCCATGACGATCCTCATCCCCATCCTCGGCGATCAACTCTCCCACACCCTCGCCAGCCTGCGCGACGTCACCCCGGCCAGCGCGGTGGTGTTGATGATGGAGGTGGCCGATGAAGCCACCTACGTCCCCCACCACCCGCAGAAGATCGCCCTGTTCTTCAGCGCCATGCGCCACTACGCCGATGAACTGCGCGGCGCGGGCTGGACGGTGGATTATGTGACGCTGGACGATCCCGCCAACACGGGTGATTTCGCCAGCGAAGTGGCACGCGCCGCCGCCCGCCATGGTGCCACCAGCATTGTCACGGTCGCCGGCGGCGAATGGCGCGTGCTGGAAGGCCAACGCCAATGGGCCGAGCGCACCGGGTTGCCGCTGACCATCCTTGATGATGATCGCTTCATCTGCACCATCGAACAGTTCGCCGGCTGGGCGCAGGGCCGCAAGCGCATGATCATGGAGGATTTCTACCGCATCATGCGCCGGCAAACCGGCCTGTTGATGGACGGAGACCAGCCGGCGGGCGGCCAGTGGAATTACGACGCGGACAACCGCAAATCCGTGCCCAAGGGCCACCGCTTCACGCCCCCCGTGCGCTTCGCCCCTGATGCCATCACCAGCGACGTGATGGCGCTCGTCGCCGGCCGGTTCGGCAATCATTTCGGCAGCATCGATGGTTTCCGCTGGGCCGTCACCCGCACGCAGGCGCTGGCCGCGCTCGCTGATTTCGTGGCCCACCGCCTCGCCGGCTTCGGCGATTATCAGGATGCCATGGTCACCGGCGAGGACGTGCTCAACCACAGCCTGCTCTCGCCTGCGCTCAATCTCGGCCTGCTCTCCCCACTTGAAGTGTGCCAGGCCGCCGAAGCCGCCTACCACGCCGGCACCGCGCCGCTGAACGCCGTGGAAGGCTTCATCCGCCAGATCCTGGGCTGGCGCGAATATGTGCGCGGGCTCTACTGGTTCGCCGGGCCGGATTACACGGCGCGCAACCACCTCGCCGCCACCCGCCCGCTGCCCGCCGCCTATTGGGGGGCACCCACCGATCTTCGCTGCCTGTCCGAAGCCGTAGACAACACCCGCCGCAACAGCAGCGCCCACCACATCCAGCGCCTGATGATCCTGGGCAATTTCGCCATGCTGGTCGGCACCGATCCCGCCGAAGTCCACCGCTGGTACCTCGCCGTCTATGCCGACGCGCTGGAATGGGTCGAAGCCCCTAACGTCATCGGCATGTCCCAATTCGCCGACGGCGGCCTGATGTCCACCAAGCCCTATGCCGCCGGCGGCGCCTATGTGAACCGCATGAGCGACCACTGCAAA
This sequence comes from Sandarakinorhabdus sp., assembly GCF_031422795.1. Lineage (GTDB taxonomy): Bacteria > Pseudomonadota > Alphaproteobacteria > Sphingomonadales > Sphingomonadaceae > Sandarakinorhabdus. Next base: position 675 of record NZ_JANPML010000308.1, on the reverse strand, counting down.
AGCTGCAAATACGACGTCAAACAACGCACCGGCCCCAAAGCCTGCCCGCTCAACAGCCTCTATTGGGATTTCCTCGCCCGCCACGAAGAGCGCCTGTCGGGCAACCAACGCCTGTGGCGCATGTACGACGGCTGGCGGCGATTCTCAGAGGACGAACAAACCCGCATCCGGGAACAGGCCGCCACCTTCCTCGCCACCCTCGCCTGACCCTTTCTTCTCCCCTCCCTTTCAAGGGAGGGGCCGGGGGTGGGTCCCTCCCCAACCGGAGCCGACCGATGCCCAAACGCACCTCCCCCCAAGACGCGCACGACATCACCCAGGCCGACGACCTCCAACACGCCGTCCACGACAAACGCGAAGGCTGGCGCGCCAACCCCACCAAAGCCCGCCGCCGCCAACGCCGCTACACCGGCCTGCTAACGCGCGAGTTACTGAAACAAGGCGGGGTGGAAGAGGAAGAATAAGCGGGCACGTCACCCCGCACTTGATGCGGGGCGGCGGGCAGGATCGCCGACCCTGCACCCGATTCGTTGGGGCTGCCCTCCAACTTTCGTCATGCTGAACTTGTTTCAGCATCCATGGGGGGAAGGCCCCGCAAAGCAGGCCCGTCGACACAGGCGCGCCATGGATGCTGAAACAAGTTCAGCATGACGAGGGCTCGCTGTTCGGTGAATC
>NZ_JANPML010000307.1:0-3715 GCF_031422795.1 Sandarakinorhabdus sp. | reverse complement strand
TGCCTATGGCGAAGCGGCGCCTGACTAACTGAAGGGCATCAACTGGATCCAGGAACTGGGCCATCAAGGCAGCCCGCGTGCCGCCGCGCTGACCATCAACAACAGCCACGGCGTGCTGCAAGCCGTGGAAGCCGGTGCTGGCATTGCCGCCCTGCCATCCTATCTGATTCGTTTTTCTGGCAAGGTGAAGGTGGTGTTGCCGCAAGTGGAAGGCCCTGTGTTCCGAACGTTTTTCACCTATCCATCGGAATTGCGACGGTCCTTGCGGATTGCCGCGCTCAGGGATTTTCTGGTGGCACGGATGACGAGCGAAGCGCTCGACATCTGATTGCGACTCTTTTTGTTAGCCATGCAGAAAATGCATGCCTGCATCGCAAATTTGTGCAGTGCACAAAGACCGGCCAAAACCCTAGATAGCAATTGTCGCCGCGAATAGCGGTAACGCCGGGCCTGCTGCTCCTCCCCCCTTGCAGCCCGCCCGGCCTGATCGGTCTGCCGCTCCTCCCCCCTTGAGGCGACCGATCAGCCCGGCCGCGCCACCCCCCCGGCGCGATGTTCCGGGCACTATTGAAGGGCCGGATGCAGCACTGCATCCGGCCCTTTTTTCTGTCTGCGCGGCTGCGCCACCTTGTGCTGCACGCCCGGCCTTCCCAAGTTCATCGGCATCGGCTAACCGCTGAAGGCCCGGTTCGGGCCTGTAGCTCAACGGTTAGAGCAGGCCGCTCATAACGGCTTGGTTGGGGGTTCGAGTCCCTCCGGGCCTACCGGCAGTTTGGCCGGGCCTACCGGTGATTTGAAGGAAGCAGCGTCTCATCGTGTCGGTACAGCAAGCGGAAACCAGCAGCAACGACGCCCAGCGCCCGCGTGCCAATTGGAAAAGCTGGGCCGGGGCTGTGCTTGGCCTCGTTGTGCTTGGCCTTGCCGCCTGGGGCCTGAAAAAGATTTCCGGGCAAGTCACGCTGGCCGACGTGATGGCCGAAATTCACGCCACGCCCAGCCACCTGATTGCCTTTGCGGCGCTGTCCACCTTCCTCTCCTATGTCGTTCTGGTTGGCTATGATTGGTTCGCCACCCGCCACCTCGGTTACACCAACATCGGCTGGCCCACGCTGGCGGCGGCCAGTTTCTCCAGCTTCACCATGAGCCACACGCTGGGTGTCACCATCCTCACCGGCGGCACCGTGCGCTATCGCATCTACACCCGTGCCGGCGTGAAGCCCGCCGATATCGCCATGATCATCCTGCTGTGCGGCTGGACCTTCTGGCTGGGCATCATCTTCGTCGCCGGCATCGGCCTCATCGTTTCGCCTTCGTTGGCTGAACCCATCCGCGAATGGGTGCCGCAAGGGCTGGAAGAATGGACCGGCGCCCTGCTGCTGGCCGGCGTGGTCGCCTATACGCTGCTGGCCAGCGTGTGGCGGCGCAGTTTCAAGCTGCTGCGCTATCGCTTTACCATCCCCGATGGCAAACAGACCCTGCAACAGATCGCCATCGGCACGCTCGATCTCGCGCTGGCTGGCGGCGCGCTTTACATCCTGCTGATGCCCGTCGCCGGCATCCCCGATCTGCTCACCTTCCTGGTCATCTACGCCGTCGCCATGGTCACCGGTGCGTTGGCCCATGCGCCGGGCGGGCTGGGCGTGTTCGAACTCGTCATCGTTGGCCTGATGCCCGAAGCGGACAAGGCCGGCGTGCTAGGTGCGGTTGCGCTGTTCCGCATCCTCTACACCATCGTGCCGTTTCTGTTGGGCGCGGGGCTGCTGGCGGTGATGGAGGCCCGCGCCTTGCGCGCCGCCCGCGCCGAGGCTGCAGCTATGCCTGCTGATCCGCCAATCGGCGCGTCAGCTTTGCCCGCCAATAAGCACTGAGGCCGGGCAGGGCGGTCAGTTCGGCCAGCTCCTCGTGGCGGCCGGCCTTGCCCGCGGCAATCGGCGTGAACCGCGAAATCGGCCAGGCCGGATTGGGCCGCTCGATCACATCATGGCCATCGCCCGGCGCGATGTGGCCGCCGTTTAGCACCCGGAAATACCAGCCGCAGCGGCCCGAGCGGGTCATTGCCTTCACCACCCGCGTCGTGCCCATGGCAGCGGCGAACGTCGAACACGGCTCCCTGATCTGCGCGATCTGCAAGGTGGCCGTGCCGCAGCGGACGATATCGCCCAGGCACAGGCTGGTTTCGTCCACGCCATCAACCGCCAGATTTTCGCCCATCGCGCCAATGTGAAAACGATCGGCCAGCGCCGGAAATTCGGCAATCCACGCCGCATAGCCCGATACCGGATAGGCATAGATCGCCTTTTCCGGCCCGCCATGCACGCGGGTGTTGCCGACCTGATCACCCTCCAGTCCCAACGCGTGTACGGCCACCGGGCCGGCAACGGGCTGCCGGCGATAGGCGGAAAGCATCCTGTGGCCCGCCAGCACCTGCGGCCGGCCAATGCGGAGCTGCGTGATTATGCCTCTTGCGATCATGGCCATTTCCCCTGACACTGCGATTTCTGCTCAACAAGCTGAAAGGAGGTGACCCAGTGTCTCATTGTTTCATTAACGGCGCGAAGGCGCTGGTGGCCCCGGTTACGGTCGGGGTTCGCTGACACCAGACACCGGCTTTCGCAGCTGGATGACAATGCAGGGGCTGTCTGGGAACGGGCAGCCCCTTTTGTCTGCTTGTAGGTAGAGGAGGTTATACATTCTTCTGAACGCTATTGCACGAAGCTCACAGGTTCAGGATGTCGCTGTCGGGCGATATTTGTCGGGCCGGTCCCGGCCACGAAACTTAGATGGCAAAAGATGGATCAAGTTCAGATTGAAAATGAGAAGAAATAGGGCTATCTTCACGCTGGTTAAAATCGCTTAGCGAAGTTTTCTCTGCAGCAATGGGGGAGCGAAATGCTGCTTTTCAAGCGTTTGGACCATTGTATCGCGAGGGTCGCAGGCCGGTCGGTAATCTTGTTTGTGTTGCTGGGGATTAGCGCCTGCGCCAATTTAAACACGGCCTATCGAGCACGGACACATTCGGCCAAGTCAGTCTCCACAATCTCAATAGACGCAAAGCAGCGCAACATCTTTTTTGTTCCAGAATGGGAAAAGCAAAACGGCAACCAGATGAGGATGTGCGCTGAGGCTTCGCCAGATGTCTTTAGCGCGCTTGCAGCCTCAGGCGGTGCGTTGGTGAATGTGGATGCAAAAGCTCAGGCTGGGTCCGGTCAAGTTGGATTTTCAATTGCCGAAACGGCCGCCAGCATTGAACGCACCCAGACCGTCAACCTGCTGCGCGAAAGTTTTTATCGGACGTGCGAACGCTACCTCAGTGGCGCCATCGGCAAGGAGGCCTTTTCCGTCCAGGCGGGCCGTGATGCGCGGGCAATGGTAGCAGTGCTGGCAATCGAGCAACTGACGGGTGCCATCCGTCGGCCTTCGACGATCATCTCGGGGCCTGCCACAGCGGTGCAACTGCAAACGGCGAACAATGCGCTGGCCTTGCTCGGACCGGCGCAGGAACGGGCGCGGGACGCGGACGCGGCGGTGATCAAGAAGCTGGCCGAGATTTCATCTTGCTCGACTAAGAAAGGTACTGATGACAAGCCGCTGACCAAGGAACAGGTTGATGCGTGCGTCGCTACCGGCAATGCCGAGCTCAAGGATCTTAAAGCGCAGCGCGACAGAGCGGACGCCGAGGTGAAGCAGATTGTCGCCGTTTCCGGCAATGTAGTGC
>NZ_JANPML010000306.1:0-3089 GCF_031422795.1 Sandarakinorhabdus sp. | reverse complement strand
CCCGAAGCGTCGAGCACATAGGTTCGCGCGCCGCCCGTGATCGATCCGACGGCAATATTGCTGTTGGCGGCGGACACTGCCGAGCGCAGATCGTCCACCGTCAGATTGCGGGCGGCCAGTGCGGCGGGATCGAACTGGATGCGCACGGCGTAACGACGGTCGCCAAAGGTCTGCACCTGGCCCGCGCCCGGCAGCGTGGAAATGCGCGGCACCAGCAGATTGTCGACCAAGGTCTGGAGATCATTCAGCGCCCGCGTCTTGTCGCGCACCGAATAGATGATCACCGGCGCATCGGCCGGGTTGCTCTTGCGAAAACTGGGCGGGCTCGGCATTTCCGGCGGCAGCCGGCGGGTGACGGCCGACAGCACCGACTGCACATCAAGCGCGGCGGAATCAATGTCGCGATCAAGCGCGAACTGCACGGTGATCTGGGTGGAACCGGTGCTGCTGGACGACAACACCTGTTCAATGCCGGCCACCGTCGACAATTGGCGCTCGATGGGGGTCGCCACCGACGCTGCCATGATGCCGGGATTGGCGCCGGGCAGGCTGGCTTCGATCTGGATGGTGGGCAAATCGACTTCGGGCAGTGCCGAAACGGCGAGTTCCCGATAGCCGAACAGGCCGCCGAACACGACGGCCAGGGTCAGCAAGATGGTGGCAATGGGCCGCTCGACGCAGAGGCGAACGAAACCCATCAGCCAGCGCTCCCCGTCTGCGGCCCCGATTGCGGCCGGGCCGCATTGCCGGCAACCTGCGGCTTGGGCGGGCCCTTCAGGCGCACGCTGTCGCCTTCCTTCAGGCGGGCAAGCGCATCGACAATCACCTGCTCACCCGGCTTCACGCCGCTGGCCAGATAGACTTTTCCGTCCAGTCGCCCGGCGACTTCGACATTGCGCATCGCGATCTTGCCGCCAATTCCTTTCGCATCAGCCCCGCCCGCGCCCGGCGGCTTTGGCCCGCCAGTCGCAACCGTCCACACGAACGGCGCATCGCGGCCGGTCTGCACGGCGCCTTCCGGCAGCGCGATATGCTGCACCGGCGCGCCAAGCGGAAACAGCACGTCAACAATCGCGCCGGGCCACAGCACATCGCCTTCGTTGCGGAATTCGGCCCGCGCCGCGACTCCGCCGTTGCCGGGATCGACGTTGTTATCAAGGAACACCAGTCGACCCGTGGCCAGAGTCGTCCCGGCCTGACGGTCGCGCACGATAACGCTGCCGCCGCCGCCCGCCATCACGGCGCGCGCCTGCTGCACATTGGCCGCCGGCACCAGAAAACGCACATGGATGGGCGCAATCTGATTGATCGTCACCAGCGCGGTGGCATCGCCCTGACGCACATTGGCACCAAGCCGGAAGCCCAATTCACCGGTGCGCCCCGAAATCGGCGCCTTCACGGTCAGGAACGACAATTGCACCTGCGCCGATTGCAACAGCGCGCGATTGGTTTCGATCTGGCTGCGCGCCGACCAGGCGTTGGCCCGCGCCAGATCACGCGCGGCGGTGGACACGAAACCCTTGGCAACCAGTGCTTCGGCGCGCTGATAATCCAGCGTGGCACGGCGTTCGGCGGCAACCGCGCCTTTCACTTCAGCTTCGGCCTGCGCGACGGCGGCACGCGCCTGGCGGGCATCGATGCGGAACAGTAACTGGCCGGCCCGCACATTGTCGCCTTCACGAAACGCGATGCCCACGATCTCGCCATCGGCGCGCGGCCGCACCGCCACGCTCTGGCTGGGGGTAACTGTGCCCAATGCCAGCAACGTGGGGGCAAAATCTTCCATGGCCGCGGCCTGGGCGGAAACCAGCTGCGGCGGGCGTTTCTTGCCGCCGGATTCTCCATCACCGTCTCCGCTGGAACAGGCAGCCAGCAGCAATGCAAGCGCAACAGCGCCGCCACGACGGAAAAGGGAGGTCTTATTGGTCATCGTTGTGCAGTCCAAACCTTTACGCGCCGCCTCAAGATTTCCCCTGCACGATTTTTTGGCAGGGGATCGATAAGCAGCTTTCGCTTTCATCGCAAATACGTCGTTGCCGCATGTTCAAGCTTCAGGCGCGCAGCTTCCAGCCGGATTTTATCACGCGATAGCACAGCAGCCACAGCGCAATATTCACCACCGCCAGCATCGCCGCCGATTGCGCCAAGGGGCCATCGGATACGCCGATGAAGCCGGCCCGAAAACCATTGATGACATGGAAAAACGGATTGGCGTGGGCAATCCCCGCCACGGTGGGCCCAAGCCGTTCGACCGTATAGAACGTGCCCGACAACAAGGTGAGCGGCTGGATAACAAAATTGCTTGCAGCCGCCGCGTGATCAAACTTGTCGGCCCAGACGCCAGTCAACACGCCCAGCAGCGCCAGCAGGATCGCCCCCATGGTGCCGAAATACACCACCAGCAGCGGATCGCGCACCGGCACATTCACGCCGGGCGCCAGCGCCATTACCGCCCACACCGCCAGCCCGACCAGCCAGGCCCGCGTGAGCGCACCCCCCACCCAGGCCAGCAGCAATTCCCCGGCAGAAAGCGGCGGCATCAGCACATCGATGATCGAACCCTGCACCTTGGCGACCAATATCGACGACGAACTGTTGGCGAAACTGTTCTGGATGATGCCCATCACGATCAGGCCGGGGCCAAGGAAATCGGCGTAGGGCACGCCCAGAATCAGCACGTTGCCGCGCCCCAAGGCCACGGCAAAGATCACCAGAAACATCAGCGTGGTCACCGCCGGCGCCCAGATGGTTTGCAGCTGCACCTTGAAAAACCGCCGCACCTCCTTCAAATAGAGGGTCTTCAACCCTTCCGTATTCAGTCGTGCAATCACGGGCACCCCCGGTTCCGGGTGTGCTGGCAGCTTGTTATCGGCGTGCATCATGGGTAGGGGCTTACGATTGCCCGCGCGCCCTGCCAAGGGGTGTCACCAATTATTGAGAGCAGGAACCGCCATGGCCTGGACCGACGAACGCATCGCAAAGCTCAAGCAGGGCTGGGAAGGCGGCATGACCGCCACCCAGATCGCCGAGCTGCTGGGCGAAGGCGTGACCCGCAATGCCGTGATCGGCAAGGCGCACCGGCTTGGCCT
>NZ_JANPML010000305.1:0-7225 GCF_031422795.1 Sandarakinorhabdus sp. | reverse complement strand
ACGCGCGGGGACAGCGACAATGTCTTGTTGGTCGGCCCCAACGATCCGGCCACCCAGCGCGGAATGCCATCGGCGGCAATGGCTTCGTCCACGCATTCGCGCATGATGCGGGCGGCGGCCAGGTTGATCTCGCGCACGCGGTCTTCCATGCCGTAATCGGCCTGGCTGATGCGGTTGGCGTTGAAGGTATTGGTGGCGAGCAGATGCGCGCCGGCCGCGATATAACGCTTGCAGATGCCGGCGATGGCATCGGGCCGCGTCAGGTTCAAAATGTCGTTGTTGCCCTTCTGATCGTGATTGCTGGGGATATCGCCGGCATAATCACCCGCCGTCAGCCCGAGATTCTGAATGGCCGTGCCATAGGGGCCATCCTTGACCAATATGCCGGTGGCAGCCGCGGCGCGAAGGTCGTTGGCGGCACTGGTCATGCTTGGGTCTCCTGGGCCGGGCGGACGCCCAGCAGATGGCAGATGGCGTAAGACAATTCGGCGCGGTTGAGCGTGTAGAAATGGAAGTGGCGCACCCCGCCTGCATACAGCCGGCGCGACATTTCCGCAGCCACTGTCGCGGCGACCAATTGGCGCGCCGCGGGCTTGTCGTCCAGCCCTTCAAACAGCCGGCCCATCCAGTCTGGCAGATGGGTGCCCGATCCCGCCGCCATCTTTTTCAGGCTGGCATAGTTGCTCACCGGCAGGATGCCCGGCACCAGTTCGATATCAAGGCCGGCAGCGGCCACCTGGTCACGAAAACGGAAGAAGGTATCGGGTTCAAAGAAGAACTGGCTGATGGCGCGGGTCGCGCCGGCATCATGCTTGATCTTGAGCGCATCCAGATCAGAGCGTGGGCTGGCGGCCTCCGGGTGGACTTCGGGGTAGCAGCTTACGGAGATTTCAAAATCATGCCGGCGCTTCAGGGCGGCGACCAGTTCGGCGGCGCTGGCATAGCCGCCGGGCACGGGCTGGAACTTCGCCTCGCCGCCCAAGGGACTTTGGGGCGGGTCGCCACGCAGCGCCACGATGTGGCGCACACCGGCAGCCCAATATTCATCGGCAATGCCATCAAGTTCGTCGGCAGTGGCGTTCACGCAGGTCAGGTGCGCCGCCGCCGGGATCGGCGTTTCACTGGCAATGCGCGCCACCGTGGCATGGGTGCGTTCGCGCGTCGTGCCGCCCGCCCCATAGGTCACCGAGAAAAAGCGCGGGTTCAACGGCACCAACGCCTCGACGGCCTGCCACAGATTTTCCTGCATGGCCGGGGTCTTGGGCGGAAAAAACTCAAAACTCACCGCCAGATCGCCTGGCAAATCGGCGTAAAGCGGGCCATTCAAGGCGCGGGCGGCTTCCGCCATCTGGTTCAAGGTCAGTGTCATCCGTTCACCTTCACGGCCGGCTTTTGCGCCAGCCAAATCGTCACGCCCAACTTGTCGTCGCCGGCGGCGGGCAATTGCTGTGCCACCGCGCCGTTCAACCCGGAATTCTCCATCCAGCCCAGCACCGTTTCATCGGCAAAGCCCAGGCGCAGGTGACGACGCTCCACCCGCAGCTCCTCGCGGGTGTGCGGCATCAGATCGACCACCAGCAGCCGGCCATGGGCACGCAGCACACGCGCGGCCTCACCAATCACGGCAGCCGGATCATCGGCATAATGCAGCACTTGATGCAGCAGCAGCGTGTCGCAGGCGGCGGCGGCCAGCGGCAGCTGGTACATATCGGCGCTCTGGACCCGCGCGCCGGTCAGCCCGGCGGCCTCCAGCCGGTTGCGGGCAATGCGCAGCATTTCCGGGTTGCGGTCCAACCCCAGCACGCTCGTCGCCTGGCCAACAAGCAGCTCGATCATCCGCCCGGTGCCCGTGCCAACATCAACCAATTCGCCCAGATCGCCCGGCCCCAGCGCAGCGCGGATCGCGGCTTCCACGGCCGCTTCGCTGCTGTGCAGGGCGCGTTCCTGCTGCCATTCGCCGGCATGGGCGGCAAACCAGCTGTCTACCGCGGCCGCACGATCGGCACGCACCACGGCCAATCGCGCGCGATCGCCAGCGCCCAGATCGCCCCCGCCAACCAACCCATCGGCCAGGGCATCGGCCAAGGCATCGATTGCCGCCAGCGCCGGGCCGCTGATGGCCGCAGGCCCCAGCCGCACGAACACCCAGGCACCTTCGCGCACGCGTTCGACCAGGCCGCATTCGGCCAGGATGCGCAAATGGCGCGACACACGCGGCTGGCTTTGTTGCAGCACCTGGGCGATTTCGCCCACCGCCAGCTCCATGCCGCGCGCCAGCAACAGGATGCGCAACCGGCTGGGATCACCAACGGCGCGGAATATGGCCAGCAACTGTTCCATGACCAGTCTTCTACACCCACATAAAGACATAAAGCAATCTTTATGTGATGTCGCGCGATTGAAGCCAGCAGCGCTTCGTGGCAAACATCAGGCCATGCGACATGCCCCCCTGATCGCGCTCGCCGCACTTGTTCTGCTGCCGGCTTGCGCCAGCACCAGTGCCAATTCTGCCACTGGCCGCTTTGGTAGCACCGATCTTGCCCGGGCCGAAGCCGATCCGTGGGAAAAGTCCAATCGGCGCATGCACAATTTCAACAAGGGGCTGGATCGCTGGGTCATGAAGCCGGTGACCATCGGGTACCGCGCCGTCGTGCCGCGCCCGGCCCGCACTGCCGTCGCCAACGCCTATGGCAATTATGGCGAGCCGGCCAATCTCACCAACGCCGTGCTGCAGGGCAAGTTCGCCCAGGCCTTCCGCACGCTCGATCGCTTCATGCTCAACAGCACGCTGGGCATTGCCGGCATCATGGATGTCGCCACCGATCTTGGCCGCCCCAAGGAGCCGGAAGACTTCGGCCAGACCCTGGCGCGCTGGGGCGTGAAATCCGGGCCCTATGTGGTGCTGCCGCTGTTCGGCCCGTCCACCCTGCGCGATGGCATCATGACGCCGTTTGATTTCTTCATCGATCCGGCCGATTTCGCCCGCAACGCCTGGCTCAGCCCCGGCTGGGATGTGCGCATCGGCATGCCCACCGGGCGCATCATCAATTTCCGCAATCAGTTGATCGAAACCGGCGCCGACAAATTGCTCGCCGAAAGTCTTGATGATTATACGCTGGCCAAATCCGCCTATCTGCAGCGCCGCCGGCTATTGTTGTTCGATGGCGAATTGCCGGCAGAGGAAGACCCGTTCGCCGATGAGCCGACCGAGGCGCCCGCTGCAGAGCCTGTGCCAGTAGCTGAGCTGCCAGCGCCCGCAGCGTCAGAGCCAGCGCCGCCTAAGCCCTGACTGCGCTGCCCATCACCAGCGGCGTCAGCTTCTTCAATGCGCCAAAGGCATGTTCCTCCTCCTGGCGCGGCATCGGATCGAGCCTGAAACCAGCGTCGCGCACCAGTTGCGCCGATGGCCGGTTGAGGTTGCAGCCCACGCCGACCACGCGCTGCACCGGGTTCAGCCGCTGCTGCCAGCGCTGCCGCTGCGGATCGTCAGACAGCACATGCTCCATGAACAGGAAGCGCCCGTCGGGCTTCAGCACCCGCCGCACTTCGGCCAGCACCTGGCCCACATCCTGCACGCTGCACAGTGTGAGGCAGCACACCACCGTATCAAAGCTGGCATCGGCAAAGGGCAGGCGTTCGCCAGCGCCCGGCACGGACTTGATCGGCACGGGCGACGAAGCCAGATGTGCCGCCGCACGCCGGTTCATGCCTTCCGATGGCTCCACCACGGTCAGGCTGGTCACTATGGCCGGATCATAGAAGGGCAAGGTCGCGCCGGAACCAAAGCCGATTTCCAACACGTCGCCGCTGGCCTGGCTGACCAAGGCCTGCCGCCGTCGCATGATGTTGGGATGGCCCAACGCTTTGTCGAGCAGCCATGGAAAGATGGTTTCAGAATAAATGCCCATTCAGCAATGGTCGCACGGGCTTGGCGGGTTGCCAAGACCGGCCTATCGTCAGGGAATGCGCGCCGCTTTGATCATTCTCGTTTTGCTGCTGTCCGCCTGTTCCAAGGGCGACGAAGCCCCTGCCGGCAATGAGCAGGCGGTGATCGACAAGGCCAATAGTGACGTGATGGCGGCAGAGGCAGAGAGCAAGCCCGCCCCCTGAAAACGGCAATGAACGCCGCGGAACGCGGTGTCGCAGGCCCGCGTCGCTGGCTGGCCAAGTCCGTGCCGCCATGTGCATGCGACATGCTTTGCCGTGCGCCGCCGCGTGCGAACCTTTTCAGGCAGGCCACGATCATGAGCAGCAGACCGGTTGATCCGCGTTTCACGGCAATTCTCACAGCGCCCGTATTGCCCACCCTGGCGCGGCTCACCCTCCCGGTGATCGTCGTCATCCTGGCCCAGAATTTTGTGACCGTGCTCGAAGCTTATTGGGTCAGCCAGCTCGGCACCCAGGCCATTGCCGCTGTCTCGCTGGTGTTGCCGCTGGTGCTGCTGATGGGCGCCATGAGCGGCGGCGGCATCGGCGGCGGCGTCGCGGCCGCCATCGCCCGCGCCAAAGGCGCTGGAGACCAGGCCCGCGCCAATGAGTTGCTATGGCATGCCATGCTGATCGCGATCGGGTTTGGCATCCTGTTCACGGCGGCAGCGCTGCTGGGTGGGCCACTGCTGTATGCAGCGCTGGGTGCGCGCGGCGGCACGCTGGATCAGGCCTTGGCCTTTTCAGGCTGGATATTCGGCGGCTCGGTGGTTTTCTGGATGGTCAATCTGATCGGGTCGGCCTTGCGTGCAGCGGGCGAAGTCAAATTGCCGGCCATCGTTTCGCTTGGTGGCGCCGCGCTGCTGATACCGCTTTCGCCGCTGTTGATCTTTGGCTGGGGCGCACTGCCAGCGCTGGGCATCGCCGGCGCCGGAATTGCCACCCTGCTTTATTACGTCGGCTCATTGATCATTTACGTGCGCTGGTTGCGGCGCGGCGACGGCCCATTGCATCTGCACTGGCACCCGGCGCGGGCGCAGCCGGTGCGCGCCATCATGGGCGTTGGTCTCGTTTCGGCGCTGGGCACAGTGCTGTCCAGTGTGACCTTGCTCGCCATCACCGGATCGGTTGGCCAATATGGCGTGCAGGCCCTGGCCGGCTATGGCATTGCCTCACGCGTCGACAATTTGATGATCCCCCTGCTGTTTGCCGTTGGAACCGGCGTGTTGACCATGGTCAGCGCGGCCACTGGGGCCGGCCTGCATGACCGCGCGTGGTCGATTACCAAATTGGCCGGCATGCTGGGGTTTTTCGGTTCGGCGCTGATCAGCGCGTTCTTGCTCATCGCGCCCGGCCTTTGGCTTGACCGGTTCACCAGCGATCCGCAGGTCTTTGCTTCTGGGCATTTGTGGTTCCAGATCGCCGGCCCGGTCTACTGTTTCTTCGGGATGGGCTTGATGCTGTATTTCGCAGCGCAAGGGCTCGGGCAGATGCGCGGGGCACTGGCGGCTGGCGTCAGCAGGCTGATCATCACCGCAGGCGGTGCCGCGTGGATGGCAGCCCAATCGGCACCAGTTGCCGGCGTTTACGCAGCGGCAGCAACCGGCACGGTGGTGTTTGGGCTGGTAAATGCATTGGCGGTGTGGCGGGCGCGTCCGGCGGCGAAGCCGCCGAGTCCGCTTTTGCGGTGAAGGCAGAAGGAAGGGAAATGCGCGGCGTAGCCGCGCCGTCAGACGAATCAAAAAGGGCAGCCTGTTAGGGCTGCCCTTTTCGTTCGCTGGCCGGATTTCGTTGAGTCTGGCCACAGTGCTGCGCACTGTGGCCAGCCAACTCGATCTTAGAAATCCATGCCGCCCATGCCGCCCATGCCGCCCGGCATGCCGCCGCCGCCACCCTTGTCGTCGGCCGGCAGATCGGTGATCGCGGCTTCCGTGGTGATCAGCAACGACGCCACCGAAGCGGCATCCTGCAGCGCGGTGCGCACAACCTTGGTCGGGTCGATCACGCCGGCCTTGACCAGGTTTTCATACACGTCGGTCTGCGCGTTGAAGCCGATGGTCTGGTCGCCGCCTTCCAGCAGCTTGCCCGCCACAACGCCGCCATCATGGCCCGCATTGATCGCGATCTGGCGCAGCGGGGCCTGGATGGCCTTGCGCACGATATCGATGCCGCGGGTCTGGTCGTCGTTGGCGCCCTTCATGCCGTCCAGCGCGCGGGTGGCATACAGCAATGCCGTGCCGCCGCCGGGAACGATGCCTTCTTCCACCGCAGCGCGGGTGGCATGCAGGGCATCGTCAACGCGGTCCTTGCGCTCTTTCACTTCCACTTCGGTGCTGCCACCGATCTTGAGCACGGCCACACCGCCGGCCAGCTTGGCGAGCCGCTCCTGCAGCTTTTCGCGGTCGTAATCGCTGGTGGTGATTTCGATCTGAGCGCGGATCTGTTCCACACGCGCCTTGATCGCATCGGCATTGCCTTCGCCATCAACGATGATGGTGTTGTCCTTGTCGATGGTGACGCGCTTGGCCTGGCCCAGCATCGGCAAGGTGACGTTTTCCAGCTTGATGCCCAGATCTTCGCTGATCATCTCGCCAGCGGTCAGCGTGGCGATATCTTCCAGCATGGCCTTGCGGCGATCGCCGAAGCCCGGCGCCTTGACGGCAGCAACCTTCAGGCCGCCGCGCAGCTTGTTGACCACCAGGGTGGCCAGCGCTTCGCCTTCGATGTCTTCCGCGATGATCAGCAGCGGGCGACCCGACTGCACGACCGCTTCCAGCACCGGCAGCATCGCCTGCAGGCTCGACAGCTTCTTTTCGTGGATCAGGATGTAGGGGTTATCAAGTTCCACCTGCATCTTTTCGGCGTTGGTGATGAAGTAGGGCGACAGATAACCACGGTCGAACTGCATGCCTTCAACCACGTCCAGCTCGCTGTCCATGCCCTTGGCTTCTTCGACGGTGATCACGCCTTCCTTGCCAACCTTTTCCATGGCCTTGGCGATCATGTCGCCAATTTCGCTTTCGCCATTGGCCGAAATCGTGCCGACCTGGGCGATTTCCGACGAACCGGAAACCGGCTTGGAACGGCCCTTGAGGTCTTCCACAACCTTGATCACGGCCATATCGATGCCGCGCTTCAGATCCATCGGGTTCATGCCGGCCGCGACCGACTTCATGCCTTCGCGCACGATGGCCTGGGCCAGCACGGTGGCGGTGGTGGTGCCGTCACCGGCCGCATCGTTGGTCTTGGAGGCCACTTCGCGCACCATCTGCGCGCCGAGGTTTTCAAAACGATCCTT
>NZ_JANPML010000304.1:0-2028 GCF_031422795.1 Sandarakinorhabdus sp. | reverse complement strand
GGGCCGGCGGGGGAAACCGCGCCGGCCTTGCACGTCTTCAGGCCGCTTCGCTGTCCTTGTAAGCCAGCACCGGCCGCCTCGCGGCCAGCGTTTCATCAAGCCGGCGGCGCGGCGCCAGGTGCGGCCCGGTGCGCCAGGCATCCGGATCCGCCAGCATCTGCGTGGCGACATGGCGCATCGCCCCGATCAGCTGATCGAGATTGGCCTTGCTCTCGGTTTCGGTCGGCTCGACCAGCATCGCCCCATGCACCACAAGCGGGAAATACACCGTCATCGGGTGGAAGCCTTCATCAATCAGGCCCTTGGCGAGATCGAGGGTAGAAAGGCCGGTGCCATCGAGGAAATCATCCGAAAACAGCGCTTCGTGCATGCACGGCCCGCTGCTGGCGAACGGCGCGGTGTACAGATCCTTCAGGCTGGCGAGGATGTAATTGGCGTTGAGCACGCTGTCTTCGGCCACCTGGGCAAGACCATCGGCACCGTGGCTGAGGATATAGCTCAGGGCGCGGGTGAACATCCCCATCTGGCCGTGGAAGGCGACCATGCGGCCAAAACTGTCGGCGGCGTAGGTGCCGGCAGTGTCTTCCTCCACCAGTTCCAGCCCAGTCGCGGTTTTCCGGACGAACGGGATCGGCGCGAACGGCGCCAATGCGGCTGACAGCACGACCGGGCCCGAACCCGGCCCGCCGCCGCCATGGGGCGTGCTGAAGGTCTTGTGCAGGTTGATGTGCATGGCATCAATGCCCAGATCGCCGGGGCGCACGCGACCAACGATGGCGTTGAAATTGGCGCCGTCGCAATAAACATAACCGCCGGCGGCATGAACCGCGTCGGAAATTGTCTTCAGATCAGGCTCGAACAGGCCGCAGGTGTTGGGATTGGTGATCATCACCGCTGCCACATCTGGGCCAAGCCGCGCCAGCAGTGCATCAAGATCGACGCGGCCACGGGCGTTGGCCGGGATATTTTCCACCGTGAAACCGCAGAAGGCCGCCGTTGCCGGGTTGGTGCCATGGGCTGATTCCGGCACCAGCACGACGCGGCGCGGATCGTTTTTCGCATCGAGCGCGGCGCGAATGGCCAGCATGCCGCACAATTCGCCGTGGGCGCCGGCCTTGGGGCTCATGGCGACAGCGGGCATGCCGGTCAGCTTCATCAGCCAATCGGCCAGCACGTTGATCAGTTCCAGCGCGCCCTGAATGGTCGATTGCGGCTGCAACGGGTGAATATCGGCAAAGCCGGGCAGCCGCGCCATCTTTTCGTTCAGGCGCGGATTGTGCTTCATCGTGCACGAACCCAACGGGAAGATGCCCAGATCAATGGCATAATTCTGCCGCGACAGGCGGGTGTAGTGGCGCACGGCTTCCGGTTCGGAAAAACCCGGCAGCCCGATAACGGCATCGCGGCCCAGGCCGGCAAGCCGATCCGGAACCGGCGGCACCGGCGGCAGATCAACGCCCGACCTGTCGAGCGAGCCACGCTCGAACAGCAACGGCTCTTCCAGCATCAGCGCCTTGTTGCCGGTGAAGGTTTCAGCGACGGCACCGGTGCCGGCAACCAGGCGCGTGGGGCGGCCCACGTTGTTCATTGGAGTGCTCATTTCGCCATCACCTCATCCAGCGCGTCTTCATACGCGTCAAAATCCTCGTCGGTCGCGGTTTCGGTCACCGCCACGATCATGCCGCCAGTCAGCGATTTTTCGCCCGGCCACAACCGCCCCATCGACACGCCGCCCAGCACGCCCTTTTCGGCGAGCTTGCGCACCACGGGGCGGGCTTCGCGACCCAGATCCAAGGTGAATTCGTTGAAGAACGGGCCGTTGAGCAGGGTCACGCCGGGCACGCGGCCCAGCCGATCGGCCAGCTGCACGGCGCGGGCGTGATTGAGGGCAGCGAGATGGCGCAGGCCCTTTTCTCCCAGCAAGGTCAGGTGCGCCGAAAACGCCAGCGCGATCAGGCCGGAATTGGTGCAGATATTGCTGGTCGCCTTTTCACGGCGGATATGCTGTTCGCGGGTCGACAGCGTCAG
>NZ_JANPML010000303.1:0-7705 GCF_031422795.1 Sandarakinorhabdus sp. | reverse complement strand
GGGCCTGGCCCAGGCCATGGAGCTGAAACTGGTGCAATGGCCAGAAAGCCCGGCGGACTGGTGGGACAACTGGAAGGCTGATCCGCTGGCGATTCTTCTGCAGCTGGTGGGCATGCTGTTGTCGGCCGCACTGCTCAGCCTGGGCGCGCCTTTCTGGTATGAAATGCTGGCCAATCTGATCAAGCTGCGTTCGACCATGGCCCGCAAGGAAGAGGCCGGGCGATTGGAGCGGCAGACGACGCAGCCGGGCTAGGGGCGGCGGCGAGACTGTGTGGTTTGGCCGTCAGCCTCTACTCTCTAGAGGCCTATGAGGGTCGCTCTATGGGTGGAAAGCGTGGTTCGGGGAAACCCTCTGGGTTCAACCGAACCAATACGGACTTGCTGCTTCGATCCAGCGAGAATTGCTTGTCCATTGTTGCAAACAGCGCACTCAGCTGCTTGTGACCATATTCGCGCGGATCAAAATCTGGCTTTATAAGCAGTAACTGCGACCCGACGGCGCTGAGCGGCGCTGCACCATCATTGTCGCCGGCAGCCCGGTCAATTGCAGCTTTCAGCAGCCAAGCGACATCGGGCAGCTGCTGCATCGCCGGCGCTGCACTTGGCTGTTCTGGTGGAAGACTGATGTTTTCCAGATAGATAAAACGCTTACAGGCCTGAACCAGGCCTTTTGGTGCCTTGCGGTCGCCAAAGCCGAAGACGTCTTTTCCTTGTTCGCGGATACGCGCAGCAAGCCGTGTGAAATCGCCGTCGGCAGTGACGAGGCAAAAGCCGTCGAACCGGCCACTGTGCAGCAGGTCCATCGCATCGATCACCATTGCGATATCCGAAGAGTTCTTGCCGCTAACGGTGGGGAAATGCTGGGGCAAGATACCGAAATCTGCCAACACGGCGGCCCAACTCTTCATCTTGGTACCGCTGAAATCGCCATAGATGCGCCGGACAGACGCTTCGCCAAGTCCAGCGATTTCCTCGAAAAGCTGCTTGGCCAGCTTGGCTGGAACATTTTCGCCGTCGATCAACACGGCAAGGCGGGGAGAAGCGCTGCTCATTCACGCAACCTGCCAATCCGGCCCCGATGCCGCAAGGGGGCAAGCAAACTTGCCGGTGAGCCGGCTTTGCTCTAGGCGCTCTCGCCCAAGGAGCAGGCTTATGACAGCGCGCACAGCAAGCATTTCCCGCGTGACCAAGGAAACCCAGGTCGAGGTCCATGTGAACCTTGACGGCAGCGGCACGTACGACGTGTCGACCGGCATCGGCTTCCTCGATCACATGCTGGAGCAGTTGTCGCGGCACAGCCTGATCGATCTTACCGTGAAGACCACAGGTGATCTGCACATTGATGGCCACCACACCACCGAAGATACCGGCATCGCCCTGGGTGAAGCCGTGGCCAAGGCGCTGGGCGATCGGCGCGGCATCACGCGCTATGGCGATGCGCTGATTCCGATGGATGAAACGCTCACCCGCGTCGCGCTCGATATTTCGGGCCGGCCTTTCCTGGTGTGGCGCACGGCGTTCAGCCAGCCCAAGCTGGGCACGCTGGATACCGAGATGTTCAAGGAATTCTTCGCGGCCTTTGCCGGCAGCGCGGGCATCACGCTGCACATCGAGACGCTGTATGGCGTCAACAATCACCATATCGGCGAAAGCTGCTTCAAGGGCGTGGCGCGGGCGCTGAGGGCGGCGGTGGCGATTGATCCGCGCAAGAGCGATGCGATTCCATCGACCAAGGGCACATTGGGCGGTGCCTGACACGGTTGCGCTGGTTGATTATGGGGCTGGCAACCTGCGCTCTGCGGCGCGGGCGCTGGAACGGGCCGGCGCGCGCGTTGTCGTGACCGACGATCCGGCGGTGATTGCCGGTGCCAGCCGCATCGTGCTGCCGGGCGTCGGCGCCTTTGCCCAATGCATCGGCCAGCTGCGCGAGAAAACCGGCATCGAGGCGGCGCTGAACGAAGCGGTGAACGGGCACGGCGTGCCGTTCCTGGGCATCTGTGTGGGCATGCAGTTGCTGGCCAGCGAAGGCCATGAACATGGCGTTCACCAGGGCCTGGGCTGGCTGCCGGGCGCGGTGGAGCGGCTCACCCCGTCTGATCCGGCGCTGAAAATCCCGCACATGGGCTGGAACCGGGTCGAAGCCGTCAACGGCGCGGATGTGCCGTCGGGCGATGCCTATTTCGTGCACAGCTATGCCTTCACTCCCCATGATCCGGCCGATGTGCAGGCGGTGTCCGATCACGGCGGGCGCTTTGCCGCCATCGTCAAGCGCGGTCACATCACCGGTGTGCAGTTCCACCCGGAAAAGAGCCAGGCCTATGGGCTGGCGTTCCTTCACAACTGGTTGAATCCATGATTATTTTCCCGGCCATCGATCTGAAGGGCGGCCAGTGCGTGCGCCTTGCCGAAGGCGACATGAACCGCGCCACGGTTTATGCCGATGATCCCGCCGCGCAGGCCGCGCTGTTCCGCAGCGCCGGCGCGACGCACCTGCACGTGGTTGATCTGGATGGCGCGTTCGCTGGCGACTCCCGCAATGCCGCCGGCGTAAAGGCCGCGCTGTCCGGCTTTGGCGGCGGCAAGGTGCAGGTCGGTGGCGGCATCCGCACCGCAGCGCATGTCGAAACCTGGTTGGCGGCCGGCGTGTGGCGCGTGGTGATGGGCACCGCCGCGCTGGAAAATCCCGATCTGGTGCAGGGCCTGGCCGCCGAACATCCCGGCTGCATCGTGGTCGCCGTCGATGCCCGCGATGGCATGGTGGCAACGCGCGGCTGGGCCGACGTGTCGACGTTGGCCATCGCTGATCTGGCCAGGCGCTTTGAAGATGCCGGCGTGGCCGCCGTGCTGTTCACCGATGTTGGCCGCGACGGGATGCTGAAGGGCGTGAATGTCGAAGCCACCGCGGCACTGGCGGCGACAACCAGCCTGCCGGTGATTGCGTCGGGCGGCGTCGCCTCCATCGCCGATATCCACGCGCTGATCGGCAAGCCCGGCATCGAAGGCGTCATCACCGGCCGCGCGCTTTATGATGGCCGGCTCGATCTGGCCGAGGCCATTCGGGTGGCCGCATGACGCTGGCTGTCCGCGTCATCCCCTGCCTCGATGTCGCCAATGGCCGCGTGGTCAAGGGCGTCAATTTCGTCGCGCTGCGCGATGCCGGCGATCCGGTGCAGATTGCCGCTGCCTATGATGCGGCGGGCGCTGATGAACTCTGCTTCCTCGACATCACCGCTTCCCACGAAAATCGCGGCACGCTGCTCGATATCGTCGAGCGTACCGCCGATCAGTGCTTCATGCCGCTTACTGTTGGCGGCGGCGTGCGTTCGGTCGATGATGCCCGCGCGCTGCTGCTGGCCGGGGCTGACAAGGTCGCCGTGAACAGCGCCGCCGTCGCCCGCCCCGCCCTGATCGGCGAACTCGCCATGCGTTTCGGCGAACAATGCGTGGTGGTGGCGGTGGATGCCAAGGCCGTGGCGCCGGGCAAGTGGGAAATCTTCACCCACGGCGGCCGCAAGGCGACCGGCATCGACGCCGTTGCCTATGCCATCGCAGCGGCGAAGCTGGGCGCCGGCGAAATCCTGCTCACCTCGATGGACCGCGATGGCACCAAGGCCGGTTACGACCTCGCGCTCACCCGCGCCATCGCCGACGCGGTGCCAGTACCGGTGGTCGCATCGGGCGGCGTCGGCGGCGTCGCCGATCTTGTCAGCGGCGTGCGCGACGGCCATGCTTCGGCTGTGCTGGCGGCCTCCATCTTCCATTTCGGCGAAGTCACCATCGGCGAAGCGCGCGCTGCGCTGGCATCGGCCGGCCTGCCGGTGCGGGAGGTTTTTCATGGAGCGCTTTGATCAATTGCTGGCCACCGTTATCGAACGCCGCGCTGGCGACCCGGAAACCTCCTACGTCGCCCGCCTCACCGCCAAGGGCCGTGCCAAGATGGCGCAGAAGCTAGGCGAGGAAGCGGTGGAAATGGTCATCGCCGCCGTCAGCGACGACAAGGCCGGACTGGTGTCGGAAGGGGCCGATCTGATGTTCCACCTCGCCGTGCTGCTCGCCGATGCCGGGCTGAATTTCGACGACATCCGCGCCGAACTGGCCCGCCGTGAGGGCATTTCGGGGATCGAGGAAAAGTCCAAGCGGGCGACGTAGGGGGGCCTCCGGCGGGCAGGGGCTGAGCCCCTGCACCCACTTTCGTTTTTGGTTCATCCTCAATTTTCAAGCATTTGTCATGCTGGCCTGCGCCAGCATGACAAATGCTAATAGTGAGGGGCTGCCCCAAGCGAACGGGTGCAGGGTCTGCGACCCTGCCCGCCGGAGGCCCTCCTTACACGATCCGCGAGAACGCCTTCAGCTTGCGCGCCGTGGCTTGGGCTGCCGCCTTGTCGCCCTTGGCCAGCACGGCAGCCAGTTCCAGTCCCTGCCGCTTCAGCATGGCTTCAAACCCATCGGTGGCTGGCAGCGTTTCCAGGCCTTTCAGCAGGCCGGCGGCGCGCACGGCATTGCTGGCGTCCAGATCGAGCAGGGTGATGGCGAAGAACACCCGGGTGGAGGGCAGGCCGGGCGCCAGTTTCAGCGCCTGAGCGTAGCAGCGCTCCATCTCGGATTTCTTCGCGCCAAGGGCGGTGCCGGCGAGGAAGCTGCCCACCGTGGCGACCGCGCCGCCGTGCCAGCCGCCCAGCGCCCCCCACACCAGGCTGTTGCTGGGGTGGGCAGTGCGGATCGCTTCGAAACGGCGGCGGGTGTCCTTGGCCAGCGCGATGCCGCGGGTGAGCTGGGCGCGATAGGCGATGGCGATGGCCTTTTGCAGCTGGGCGTCCACGCTGCCGGGCGCGCGGGCCAGCGCGTTATCGAAGTCCTTCTCGGCAGCAGCGACCAGGGCCAGGGCGCGATCCTTGTCGGTGGTTTGATAGCCGGCGATGGACAATTGCGCGCGGCCGGCGAGCACCAGGCTCTCCACGCTGTTTTCCGCCCGCCCGTCGCGCACGGCGGCGGCCCAGTTGCCGGCGCGGAATTCATCAATGGCCGCGGCGCTGGCCGGGCTGGCCAGCAGCAGCATCAGGGCGGTGCGAATCTTGGTCATGCTGTTTCCCGCTTGGACAGGGTGATGATGTCGGCAATACTCACCTTGCCAGAACGGCAGCTGAATCCCAGCCCTCGGAGTTGACGCAGATGAGCGAATTTACCGGAAAATCGGTCATGGTCCTTGGCGGCAGCCGCGGTATCGGCGCGGCCATCGTGCGCCATTTCGTGGCGGCGGGGGCAAAGGTGCAGTTCAGCTATTCCGGTTCGCCCGATGCGGCGGCGGCGGTGGCGGCAGAAACGGGCGCCACGGCGGTGAAGGCCGACAGCGCCAACCGCGACGAACTGATCGCGGCGGTGGCGGCGGCCGGCGCGCTCGACATCATGATCATCAACGCCGGCGTGGCGATCATGGGCGATCCGCTCACACTTGATCCCGATGCCGTGGACCGGCTGATCGATATCAACGTGCGCGCCGTCTATTTCGCCGGTGTCGAGGCCGGGCGGCAGATGCACGACAATGGCCGTATCATCATCATCGGCTCGGTGAACGGCGATCGTGTGCCGGGGCCGGGCTTCACCGCCTATGCCATGTCCAAATCCGCCGTGCAGGGCGCCGCCCGCGGCCTGGCCCGCGATTTCGGCCCGCGCGGCATCACCGTGAACGTGGTGCAACCCGGCCCGGTGGATACCGACATGAACCCGGCCGGCGGCCCGATGGCCCCGATGATGCACGGCGCCATGGCCATCAAACGCCACGCCCACGCCGATGAAGTGGCGAGCATGGTGCTGTTTCTGGCCAACCCAGTGGCGGCGATGATCACCGGGACGACGCAGACGATTGATGGTGGGTTGGGAATTTAGGGCTCGGAAGAAAAGGGAGCCTCCGGCGGGCAGGGACGCAGTCCCTGCACCCGTTTGTTTTGGAGCGGTCTTCATTCCGGAAGATCAAGGGAAAACTCCGAACGCCACCAGTCGCGGTTTTCGGCAGTGTCGGTCAAAAGGTCGGTTCTCCCGACATGCGGCTTGGAAATCAGCAGGATGGCGCGCGTGAATCTTGATATCCACCCAAACTGCGCCTGCAATTCGTCCCAACTGATCGAGTGTGTCTCGTCGTTGATTTCCCAGCGTAGGGTGGCTGGCCCCTGTTCGGTCTCCGCCTGAATATCGATCAGACCGTGACACAAGCCGTTGCGAACCTGCAGCGGTTCTTGCAACTGCCTTAAGACTGTCTTGGCCAGTAGTGGCGCCAAACAAACGTTTGGGTGGCGCTCGCTTACCATCGTTTCCCATGCTCGCAGCACGTTGCCGGCGCCATGAAGTTTTGCCGGAAGTGCGCTCTCAGCGCCGGTGATTTGCTCGCGCATCGCCTTTTCCAAGCGCGACCAAACCAGCAGCAGCGATCCCAACGCCCCGCTGATCTTGTGATAATCCACTTCCAACTTTCTTCGACTCCCGCGCACTTTAAACGAACGGGTGCAGGGACTGCGTCCCTGCCCGCCGGAGGCCAGCCTTCCTTCAGCCCTTCAGCGCATCCGCGATCAGCGCCCGGCTCTGCGGCAACCCGTACAGCGCGATGAAGCTGCCCATGCGGGGGCCGTTTTGGCTGCCAATGAGGATTTCGTAGAGCGATTTGAACCAGTCGCGGAGGTTTTCGTAGCCGGCGGCCTTGCCGGCTTCGTAGACTTCGAACTGATAGGCTTCGGCGTCGCCGTCTGCGCCCACAGCGGCGAGGCGGGCATCGAGGTCCTTCAGGGCGGCGGCTTCGGATTCCGTTGGTGCGCGGCGCTTGAGGCCGGGGATGACGAAATCGCGAGCATAGGCCGCCGCGTGATGCACCAGCCGGTCGAGCAGCTTGTGGGTTTCCGGGCTGGAGCCGGGGGCATAGCGCTTCACGAAGCCCCACAGCCGGGCCGGATCGTCGGTGGCGGCGACCGAGGCGAGGTTGAGCAGCAGCGAGAAGCTGACCGGCAGCGCGTGGGTGGGTGGCTTGCCTTCGTGGACATGGTGCACCGGGTTGCCGAGCTGCTGTTCGAACGGTTGTTCGGGATAACGGCTCAGGAAATCGGCATAATCTTCGATGGCGCGCGGGATCACGTCGTAATGCAGGCGCTTGGCCTTGCGCGGGCTCTGGAACATGTAGAGCGCCAGGCTTTCGGGCGGGCCGTAACCCAGCCATTGTTCGATGGTCAGGCCGTTGCCCTTGGACTTGGAAATCTTGGCGCCTTCGCCATCCAGGAACAGCTCGTAATTGAAGCCGGCGGGCGGGTTGCCGCCCAGCGCACGGACGATCTTGCCGGAGAGCATGACCGAATCGATCAGATCCTTGCCGGCCATTTCATAATCAACGCCCAGCGCCAGCCAGCGCATCGCCCAATCCACCTTCCACTGCAGCTTGCAATGACCGCCGGTGACGGGAACGGTAACGGTTTCGTTGGTGCCGGGGCGGATGTAGGAGACAGTGCCGGCGGCGACATCGCGCGCGATGATCGGCACTTGCAGCACATGGCCGGAGACGGGATCGACCGGCAAGCACGGCGAGTAAGTGGCGCGGCGTTCGGGGCCGAGGGTGGGCAGGATGATGCCCATCACGTCGTCGTAATGCTGCAGAATTTTCAGCAGCGTCGCATCGAACATGCCGCTGGCGTAGCATTCGGTGGACGACAGAAATTCATACTCGAAGCCA
>NZ_JANPML010000302.1:0-5909 GCF_031422795.1 Sandarakinorhabdus sp. | reverse complement strand
GCAAACGGGTGCAGGGTCTGCGACCCTGCCCGCCGGAGGCCCTCTTCTGCCTTCCCTCACGCTGCGATGGCGCGTTCGATCCAGGCGCGGGTGTCGGGGATGGCGGCTTCGACCTGGGGGAGATCGTTGACGCAGAGGAATTTGAACTGCGGTTGGCACGCGCGGGCGAGGTAGGCGCGCACTTGCGGCAGCGGGTAATCCAGCACGGCGCCGGTGCGCAGGTGGAGATGGTCTTCCTCCGTGTGCAGCACCGCCATGCCGGCGGCGATGCAGGCGTGGTTGTGCAGGCCTTGGGGTAGGAATTGCGAGACGCAGCGGAAGCGGTGGCCGAGATTGGCGACGAAGGCGGCGCGGTGCTGATCATAGAGGCGCGCCAGCACGGAGCGGCGGAGCGGGTGGACGACGTGGGCGGCGCGGAACAGGCGATCTGCACCGAAACCGGCCAGAGCCGCTGCGTTGATCTGGGTGAGTGCGTTGAGCAGCGCCGGGTCGTCACGGCTGGCGGGATCGGCGGCGATATCGCTCTGATCCACCCACGCGCCGCGCAGCACCGGCGCTGCGCCCTGGAACACATCGCCGGGCGCCAGTGGCCCGGTGAGGAACACATCATCGTTGAAATAGACGAAGCGCTCGGCCAGGCCGGGAATGCGCCACAACAAAGTCTCGATGGCCAGCGAGTTGAAGGTGGGCAGCGCGCTTTCGTGGCCGGCAAACAGGGTGAGGTGATCGACAATCCGCACCCGCGCCACCAGATCGGCCGGCAGGCGCGACAGATCGGGCTGTTGCGCATCGGTGATGATCCAGATCCGCCCGATCCACGGCGCGTGATTGGCGATCGAACGCAGGCAATAGCCCAGCTCGTCATTGCAGGCCCAACGGTGCGGGTTGGTGGCGTTGAGGTTGCGGGCTGCCAGCGGCTGATGGTGCTGGCGCCGGGCCCGGTGCGACGGGTCATCCCCATCAACCCAGGTGATGACGGCGTCGATACGCGCGTCGTCGCTGATGATCTGCATTCGTCCCGTCCAGGCGAGCGTTTTGGTCCGCCACGATAGAACAGGACAGGGCGGCTAATGGAGCGAGGTTTGTGACAAGTCAATGAAGGGCGTGGACTTGGAAGGGAACGGAGGCGCTTTTCACACTTCCTGCAGCAGCGCCTCGGTCTCGCCGATGCTGGCCGGGGTGCCGACGTGGAACCACAGGCCGGGGTGGGAGAGGCCGTACATGCGGCCCGTTTCCAGCGCCTTGTTCCAGGCCCGCCACATGGTGAAGGGTTCAACCGGTTCGCCATCGAACAGGGTGCGGCTGATGATCTGCACGCCGGAATAGACAAAGGGCGCCATGCGTATGCCGGCGCGGGGGGAAAGGCGGCCCATCCCGTCCATGTGGAAATCGCCGCGGCCTTCAAAGCCGTTGGCGCGGGCCAAGGGCACGAGGAGGAGCAGCGCGTCCATCTCCGCGGCGTTCCAGCGGTTGGCAATCAGGCGCAGCGTATCAACCGGGCCATCGATCCACATATTATCGGCATTGATGGTGTAAAAGGCGTCGCCTTTCAGCAGCGGCAGCGCCTTGGTGATGCCGCCGCCGGTTTCGAGCAGCTGGCTGCGTTCGTCGGAAAGATCGATGCGGGTGGGCGTTTTGCGCGCCTTCACCGCCGCTTCTATCTGATCGGCGAAATAGTGGGCGTTCACCACGGCGTGTTCGATGCCGGCGGCGGCAACACCATCCAGCGCGCGATCGAGCAGGGTTTTGCCCGCCACATCGATCAGCGGTTTGGGGCGGCTGGCAGTGAGCGGGCGCATGCGTTTGCCCAGGCCAGCGGCCATCACCATGGCCGACGCGGGCAGCACGCAATCGATATGCGGCTTCAGGGTGAGGGGCGGGCGGGCCTTGCTCATCACTTTACCTTCACGCCATGGCGGGCGCTGGCCGGCACATGGGCATCAAACCAGGCCTTTACCGGGGCCAGTGCCGGATGTTCGAGATCGGCGTGCACCAATTCCCACAGGCGTGGGTGGAAGCCGGGATAGGCTGGCTTGCCATCGCGCACATAAAGGCGGGTGAACACGCCCAAAATCTTGATGTTCCGCTGCGCCGCCAGGATGGCATAGGCGGTGCGGAAGGCAGCTTCGTCGAGATCGGGCCGGGTGGCGATGTAGCGGGCCAGCATGGCGGCTTCCAGTTCGGGCGACACCGTGCGGCGGATATCCTGCAGCAGGCTGGCCAGATCATAAGCCGGGTGACCGGCCAACGCGTCCTGATAGTCAAGCAAGCCCAGCTGTTTAAGGCCCGGTCGGTCCAGCAGCATCAGATTATCGGCATGATAATCGCGCAGCACCAGCACCGGAGGGTGGGTGAACAGGGCGGGCCACAGCGGCGCCCACGCCTCGGTATAACCGGGAGCTTCGGTGAGGCCGACAGCGGGCAGATACCAATCGGGAAACAGCCGGGCTTCGCGCAGATATTCGACCTCGGAGTAAGGCGGCACATCAGCCGGCGGATGCAGGTGCAGTTGGACGAGGATATCGACGGCGGCGGCGTAAATCGCATGCTCGGCGCTGCGATCTTCGGCCAGCACCGGGTTTACCCGCGCGTCGCCATAATCTTCCAGCAGCACCAGACCCTGATCGAGATCGCTGGCCAGTGCCTGCGGGGCGGAAAAGCCCAGATCGTGCAGATGCTTGCCCAGCGCGAGGAACGGCCTTGAATCTTCCTTGTCGGGCGGCGCGTCCATCAGCACGGCGGTGCGGCCCTGCAATTCCACCCGGAAATAGCGTCGGAAACTGGCGTCGCCGGCCAGCGGGCGCACGGCGGCGCCGCCCCAGCCATGGGCATTGAGGAAGGCGCCCGTGCCGGGCGGCGGAATCATCTGGGAGAGGGAGGTGGCCACCGGCCTTCCCAAGCCGGGGGCGTGTCCCAAGTCAAGCTGCGAGGCGCATCGCCGCTGCCGGAAAATGCCAGACGCAGCGCCGATTGCGGCAAACGCGGCCCCAAACGCTGCGGCCATTCGATGATCAGCGCCGCATCGGTTTCGAACAGGCCGAGCGCATCGGCTTCGGATGGGTGGTCGAGCCGGTAGAGATCGACATGCCACACCGGCACCGGCAGATCCTCGTACGGCTGCACCAGCGTGAAAGTGGGCGACGGCACCTCGCCGGGCCAACCCAGCGCCTGCAGCACGCCGCGGGCAAAGGTGGATTTTCCGGCGCCGAGATCGCCTTCCAGCGCGACCACGTCGCCGGCGCGCAGCACAGTGGCAAGGCCGGCAGCCAGCGCCTGTGTGCCGGCAAGGCTGAGATCAGAAATCGAGCGTGACATAGGCCTGGGCCAAGCGGCCGGGGATGGGGCCATAGGCGCCGGCGCCGCGCAGATCATAGCCTTCCACGTCAAACAAGTTGGAGACAGCGACGCGCAGCAGGGCGTTGTTGCGGCCCAGTTTGAAACGGTAGCGGCCGCCCAGATCGATGACGGTGCGGGCCGGGATGGCGACGCTGTTGCTCACCGTGGCAGTCTCGCTGCTGCGATAGGCAACGCGGGTATCGAACGACAGGCCGGGCGCAAACGGTGGCCGCCAATCGGCGCTGAATTCCACGCGCTGGCTGATGGCGCCAACCGGGTGTTCGCCGATGCGGCCGGGCGCTGCGCCGGGGGCGACAACGCGTGGCCACAGCCAGACGCCGCCGGCAACAATGCTGAGCGTGGGCGTGAGCGGCCCGGCGATCGAGGCTTCGACGCCGCGGTTGGATACGTCGCCCAGCACGTCGAAGCGATTATTGGCATCAAGGTTGAAATAGGGCTTGGTGATGTCGAACACGCCGGCGACCAGCTTGATCTGATCGGTGATGGCCAGCCGCAGCCCGGCGTCGATCTGGCGGGTGCGAATGGCCGGCAGCGCTTCGTTGCGGTTGGCGGCATTGCCGGGCGCGACGCCGCTTTCCTCCAGGCCATTGACCGTGCCGGCATAGATCACCAACCCGTCGCTGATGGTGGCGGAAACGGTGATGTTGTAGAGCAGCAGCCGATCATCGGTTGCCTGCACGCCGCCGCCGGGCAAATCGATGCGCTTCTTGTAGTCGGTCCATTGCAGGCCGGCCGCGATCTCGCCAACGCCAAGCCAGCGGCCTTCGTAAGCGATGCCGCCGGTGATCTGCTTCACATCGTCAAACTGCTGCTGGCTGAAGCGGAACGCCGGTTCCGGCACGCGCGACGGCGTGTCGATTTGCACCGGGCCGAGTTCAAGGATGTCGGACCCGCCAAAGCGCCGATCGCCGTTGCGGCCGCGGACCGCAAGATGGATCTGGTGGCGGCGCGGGCCTTCGTCGATCTGGCGGGTGAGGCGGACCTCGCCGCTGATCGCGGCAAAGTTCAGGCGCGGATCGACGATCACGCGCTGGGTGCCGGTGCGATCCGGCTGCAAGGCGCGGATCAAATTGGTCATCTGGCGTTCGCGGTTGCGCGAGGAACGGAACAGGCCGGCCCGCAGCAGCCACTGCGGCGCCACCTGCCAATCGCCGAGCACGCCGATGTTGATATCCAGCCCGCTGCCGTTCACCCAATCCGGGCCAAAGCGCTGGCGGCGCGGCAGCAGCGGCGGCAGAAATTCGCTGGCCGTCTGGAAGGTCAGGCGGTGATCGTCGAGGCTCTGGTACAGCAGGCTTACGAAGGGGGTGAGCGCAAGGCCCGGTGCCGGCATCCAGTCTGCGATCAGGGTGCCACCAAAGCTGTTTTCGCGGGTGGCGTCCTGCCCGCTTTCAATGCGGGCCGATGCGCCCAGGCCAAAACTGAGGCTGGTGCTGGCCGGCAACACGGCATCGACCTCGGCATTCACCGTTCCCCATTCATCGGCAGCGAGCAGCAGGCTGGCCGCGGCGTCGCTGCTGGGGCGGCGGAAACCGAAATCGACAAGGCCGGTGGGGGCGGGAAACGGGCTGCCCAACGCCGACAGGCCGACACGGATGGTGGTGGTGCGGCTCAGCCGGGTGCTGGGCGTGACCACCGGATCGAAATACAGGCCGTCGATGCGGACATTGCCAGCGGCGACCGGTGAAAAGCCGCGCACGTTCATCTGGTTGTAGATGCCGATCACTTCGCGGCCGATGGTGCTGCCAAACGCATCGCCGGCCTGGCGCACGGCATTTTCCGCTGATCGGCTGCCGGTGGCGGCCACGATCGGGGCCGCTGTGTCGGGAGCGTCTGTCGCGGGCAATTCGGCGGGCGGCGGCGTGCTGTCGTTGGGTTGGGCAGGCTGGGCGCTGGCGGGTGCCGCAAGCAGCCACATGCCAACCATTGCCGCAACCCGGCGCGCTGAATTTGCCGCTGTCATCGCCTGCTCATGGCCAGCGCTGTACCTCAAGTCCAGCGGCAAAATGCTTAGGCTGCAGGGCTGGCGATCACAGATCGATCGTAAGATAGGCATTGGCAGCACGGCCCCACACCGGGCGATAGGCACCGGCACCGAACAGTTCAAAGCCTTGTTGATCCAGCAGATTTTCCACCTGCACGCGCAGCGTGGCCGATGCGCCGGCCAATTTGAAGCGATAACGGCCACCGATATCGACGAAGGTCTGGGCCGGGATGGCAACAAGGTTGGACACTGTCGCGGTCTGGCTGCTGATGTGATAGGCGCTGGCATCAAACGACACGCCAGCCAACCAGGGCGGTCGCCAATCGGCGTTGATCGTGTAGGTTTCGCTGATCGCGCCAACGGGCCGGCGGCCCACGCCGGGCACATTGGCGGTGACGCGCGGCGATAGCAGCACGGCGCCGGCCACCACGCTCAATCGCGGCGTGATCGGGCCGCTGAACGAGGCTTCCAGGCCCCGGTTGCGCACTTCGCCCAATTGCCTGAAACGGCCTGCGGGATCGAGGTTGAAATAGGGTTTGGTGACCTCGAACAGGCCAAGCACCAGCCG
>NZ_JANPML010000301.1:0-2886 GCF_031422795.1 Sandarakinorhabdus sp. | reverse complement strand
CACCGTGGCGGTGATGGCGGCTTCGATCTGGTCGCGGCTGGTCACGTCGCAGGCAACGAAGGCTGCGGCCTCGCCCAGTTCGGCGGCGCGATCCGCGCCTTCCGGCAGCACATCGGCCAGCATCACCCGCGCGCCTTCGGCCACAAGGCGTTGCGCGATGGCGAGGCCGATGCCGCGGGCGGCACCGGTGACGAGGTAACGGCGGTTGTGGAGGCGCATCATGGCAGTGGTGTAGCGGAGGCGAGGCGCTGCATCTACCCCTCTCCCCTCGCGGGAGAGGGTCGAGAGACGCCGCAGGCGGCCCGGGGTGAGGGGGGTGAACAAGTGGCCACGTCAGCCACCCCTCACCCCGCTCGGCTTCGCCGAGTCGACCCTCTCCCACAGCCGAAGGCGACGCCTCCGGCGTCAACGGGAGAGGGGACGTTATTCGGTCAGCTCGCTCCACACGCCTTTCAGCTTGTCGAAAAAGCTCTGGCTCTTGGGCGTGTTGCGGCCGCCTTCCGTGCCTTCAATGGCGCGGAATTCCTCCAGCAGTTCGCGCTGGCGGGCGGTGAGCTTGACCGGGGTTTCGACCTCGACCTGAATGACCAGATCACCAAAGCCGCCGCCATTCAACGATGGCATGCCCTTGCCGCGCACGCGGAACTGCTTGGCGGTTTGCGTCCCGGCCGGAATCTTGATCGTGGTCTGCTGCTTGTCGAGGCTGGGCACATCAATCTCGCCGCCCAGCGCCGCCAGCGTGATCGACAGCGGCGCAATGGCATAAAGCGTGGTGCCGTCGCGCTTGAACACGTCGTGCGATTTCAGGTGCACGAAGATATACAGATCGCCGGCCGGGCCGCCGCGCGTGCCGCCTTCGCCTTCACCCGCCACTCGGATGCGGGTGCCGTCGTCCACGCCCTTGGGCACGTTGACGTTGATCGTCTTCTGCTGTTCGACGCGGCCGGCGCCACCGCAGCTGGCGCACGGATCGGCAATGATCTGGCCCTGGCCGTGGCAGGCCGGGCAGGTGCGTTCGACCATGAACAGGCCCTGGCGCATGCCGACCCGGCCACCGCCGTTGCAGGTGGTGCAGGTGCGCGCCGAGGTGCCGGGCTTGGCGCCGCTGCCGCCGCAAGGATCGCAGGACGCGGCCACTTCCACGGTCAATGTTGCCTGGCGGCCGTTATAGGCCTCTTCCAGCGACATCTCGAGATCATAGCGCAGATCGGAACCGCGCGTCGGGCCACCACGCCGGCCACGGCCACCGCCGCCACCCATGAATTCGCCGAACACGCTTTCGAAAATATCGGCAAAGCCGCCGAAATCCTGCCCGCCGCCGCCGCCACCTTGCCGGAACGCGGCATGGCCGAAACGGTCATAGGCCGCCCGTTTTTGCGGGTCCTTCAGCACGTCATAGGCTTCGCTGATCGATTTGAATTTCTGTTCCGCCGCCGCATCACCGGGGTTCTTGTCCGGGTGCCACTGCATCGCCAGCCGGCGATAGGCGGATTTCAGCGTGGCATCATCGGCGCCGCGCTGCACTTCCAGCAGTTCGTAATAGTCGATCTCGGTGGCCATGGTTCAGTCACCCCTGCATCACAACGCAAGTGCGCCCGCATCGCTGCGGGCGCACTCTGGCGACTGACTTACTTCTTGTTCTCGTCCACATCGGTGAACTCGGCGTCCACAACATCGTCGCTGGACGGGTTGGCTTCGCTGGCACCGGCATCCGCCTTGGCCTGTTCGGCCTGATAGACCGCCTCGCCCAGCTTCATGGCGACCTGGCCCAGCACCTGAACCTTGGCGTTGATGGCATCAGCATCGCCCGAATCGAGCACTGCCTTCACATCGGCCACGGCGGCTTCGATGCTGGCCTTCACATCCGGGGCGACCTTGTCGCCATGTTCGACAAGCTGGCGTTCGGTGTTGTGCACCAGGCTGTCGGCCTGGTTGCGGGCTTCGGCGCCGGCGCGGCGCTTCTTGTCTTCTTCGGCAAAAGCTTCGGCGTCACGCACCATCTTGTCGCTATCGTCCTTGGAAAGGCCGCCCGACGGCTGGATGCGGATCTGCTGTTCCTTGCCGGTGCCCTTGTCCTTGGCGTTGACCGAAACAAGACCGTTGGCGTCGAGGTCGAAGGTCACTTCCACCTGCGGCACGCCGCGCGGCGCGGGCGGGATGCCGACCAGATCGAACTGGCCCAGCATCTTGTTGTCCGCCGCCATTTCGCGCTCACCCTGGAACACCCGGATGGTCACGGCCGATTGGTTGTCGTCGGCGGTGGAATAGACCTGGCTTTTCTTGGTCGGGATCGTCGTGTTGCGATCGATCATGCGGGTGAACACGCCGCCCAGCGTCTCGATGCCCAGCGACAGCGGGGTCACATCAAGCAGCAGCACGTCCTTCACGTCGCCCTGCAGCACGCCGGCCTGAATGGCGGCGCCCATGGCCACCACTTCATCCGGGTTCACGCTGGTATTGGGCTCCTTGCCGAACAATTCCTTCACGAACTGGCGTACGCGCGGCATGCGGGTCATGCCGCCGACCAGGATGACTTCGTCGAGATCACCGGCCTTCACGCCGGCTTCCTTGATGGCATCCAGGCACGGCTTGCGGGTGCGCTCGATCAGATCGAGCACCAGCTTTTCCAGATCGGTGCGGGTGATGTTCTTGACGAGGTGTTTCGGCCCGTTCTGATCGGCGGTGATGAAGGGCAGGTTCACTTCGGTCGCAGCCGAGGACGACAGCTCGATCTTGGCCTTTTCGGCGGCTTCCTTCAGGCGCTGCAGGGCCAGCTTGTCCTTGGTCAGGTCGATGCCTTCGGCCTTCTTGAAATCGGCGCTCAGGAATTCCACCAGCTTGGCGTCGAAATCTTCGCCGCCCAGGAAGGTGTCACCGCTGGTCGAC
>NZ_JANPML010000300.1:0-6473 GCF_031422795.1 Sandarakinorhabdus sp. | reverse complement strand
AGCAGGTTTTCCGGCAGATAGCCGAGCACGACATTGGCATCGGTCACGGTTGGCAGTTCGCCGCCGCGGCCATAGGCGGCCGGGCCAGGCACGGCGCCCGCCGATTGTGGCCCAACGCGCAGCGCCTTGGTGAGTTCGGGCACCGAGGCGATGGAGCCGCCGCCGGCACCCACCGTCTTCACGTCCAGGCTGGAGGCGCGCACGGTGAGGTGGCCAACGCTGGTTTCCCGGCGCAGGCGGGCCTGATAATCCTCGATAAGGGCGACATCGGTGGAAGTGCCGCCCATGTCGAGCGTCAACACGTTGGGAAGCTGCGCGTTCTTCGCGACCCACACCGCGCCGGCAACACCGCCGGCCGGGCCGGACATCAGCAGATTCACCGGTGCGGTTCGGCTTTTTTCCGCTGACATCAGGCCGCCATCGGAGCGCAGCAGCGACAGCTTGGCCGGCGTGCCCCAATCCTTGAGCGCGGCTTCCAGATTGCCGACATAGCGCGACACGGTCGGGCGCACGGCGCTGTTGGCCACGGTGGTCAACGCGCGCTCATATTCCTGCATCTCGGGCAGGATGTCGGCCGACAGCGAGACCGGGATGCCGGGCAGTTCTTCGGCACAGATGGCAGCGACGCGGCGTTCGTGGGCGTCGTTCATGTAACTGTTGATCAGGCAGATGGTGATGGCTTCCACCTTCTCATCAGCCAGCCGCTTGAGGTTCTTGCGCAGGGCGGCTTCATCGAGCGGGCGCACGATCATGCCATCGGCGCCCATGCGTTCGGGGGCTTCGATGGTGGCTTCCAGCGGTGCCATCGGGGTCGGCTTGGGCCAGATGATCCAGGCTGCTAGGCCGCCCGGAACCAGGCTGCGGGCGATCTGCAGGATGTGGCGATAGCCTTCGGTGACGATCAGGCCGACGCGGGCAATCTTGTGCTCCAGCACGGCGTTGGTGGCGACCGTGGTGCCGTGCAGGAACAGCGACAGATCGGCCGCCGAAATCCCGGCCTTCTCGCAGAGCTGGCGGGCACCGGCGATCACCGCTTCTGATGGATCATGCGGGGTGGAAGGCACCTTGTCGCGCACGGCGCGGCCCGTGGCCTCATCAATCACGATCAGATCGGTGAACGTGCCACCCACATCAACGCCGAGTCTATAGCTCACTCTTTTGCTCCAGTCGGGATAGGTCGCGCGATGAAGTCCCCGGCCTTGCCCGCCCGGCTGGGCAATGCCCGGCCCATGATGGTGGCAAACCAGCGATTGGCGTCCAGCGTGGTTTCAAGATCATAGCCGGTGACGATGCCTGACCGGCCAAACAGGTAAAGCAGCTCTTCGGTGCCGACATTGCCGGCTGCGCCCGGCGCGAACGGGCAGCCGCCCAGGCCGCCCAATGCCGAATCGAATGTTCGGCAGCCGGCTTCGTACCCGGCCCAGGCGTTGGCCGGGGCCAGGCCGCGGGTGTCGTGCAGGTGCAGGCGGATGGGGACGGGCGCGATGGCTTCGATCACGCGGCGGGTCAATTCGCCAGCCTGGGCCGGCACGGCAACACCGATTGTATCGGCGAGCGCGATCTCCTGCGCGCCAGCATCGGCCATGCGTTTGGCCAGATCGACCACGCGATCCGCCGGCACCGGGCCTTCATAGGGGCAGCCAAAGGCAGCGCTGATGGTTACTTGCGCGAACAGGCCGGCTTCCCGCGCCATTTTCAGCATGGCGCTGTTGGCGGTGATACCATCGGCGACGGTCTGGCCCTGGTTGACGATGCCAAACGTGTCGCTGGCAACCAGCACGCAGCCGGCTTCATCCAGCGGGCGGGTGCTGTCCAATGTGGCGATGGCCCGCGATACCCCGCGTTCGTTGAGGCACAGGCCGATGAATTTCACGCCCGGCGCCAGCGGCAGGCCGGCGACAACGGCTTCGGCATCGGCCATCTGCGGCACCCGCCGCGGATTGACGAAGCTGGCCACTTCGATCCGCTTGGCGCCCATGCTGATCAGATGGTTGATCAGGGCCAGTTTGTCGGTGCTGCTGACCAGCGTTGATTCGTTCTGGAGGCCATCGCGCGGCGACACCTCGACGATGGTCACCGGATCGGCGCGAGTTGAACTAGTAGGGATCATGGCGTTTTGTATACAAATCTGGATGGCCCCTGTATAGACGGCAGCGCGGAGAGAATTTGTGAATCAGCCCACAGCGTACAGCGATTATACGGCAGCCGGCTTTGGCCAAGGCCTGGAACCTGGGCCTCGACCGGCCCTGCTGATGATTGATTTTGCCCGCGCCTATTTCGATCACGGATCGCCGCTCTATGCCGGGGTTGAGGCCACAAGGGACGCTGCCGCTCTGGTGCTGGCGTCCGCCCGGGCGCACGGTATCCCGGTGTTCCACACCCGCGTGGAGTATCAGCCTGGCGGCGCCGATGGCGGCGTGTTCTATCGCAAGATCGCTGCGCTGAAGCTGTTCGATGCCGGCAGCCCGATGGGTGATTTCGAACCGCCGCTGGAGCCCGCGCCGGGCGAGGCGGTGATCACCAAGCAATATCCTTCGGCGTTTTTCGGCACGGATCTGGCGATGCGACTGAACAGCGCAGGCATCGACACGCTGGTGATGTGCGGCCTGTCCACGTCGGGGTGCGTGCGGGCTTCGGCAGTTGATGCGATCTGTCATGGCTTTGTGCCGGTGATCGTTCGCGAGGGCGTTGGTGATCGCTTGCCAGCGGTGCATGAAGCCAGTTTGTTCGACCTTGCTGCGAAGACCGCGGAATTGCGCAGCTTGGCGGAAATAACCAATTATTTCGAAGGGCTTGCAGCCTGAAAAGCATGAAGAGCCCGGCGAATATGGGCTGTCATCACGGCGCATGCCCACTCTTCGTCATGGGCGGCAAAGGCTTGAATCAATTGGTCATGTTCATGCGCTGATCGCGCCAGATCGGATCGATCATAGCGGGTGGCCGTGCGGCGCACGATCGGCTGTTCCACCAGCCCCGTCAGCATGGTGGTCAGGCGGACCGAGGCCGAAGCGGCCAGCACCAGATCATGAAAGCGGCGATTTCCGGCGAGGAAGCTGGCGATGTCAGGTTCCGGCCGGGCCACCGCGGCCTCGATCGCAGCATTGCAGGACTTGAGCTCTGCCAGTTGCGCTGCCGTCACGCGGCGGGCGGCGCGGGCAGCGGCATGGCCCTCAAGCATGGCCCGCAAGGCAAACATTTCAACCACATCGTCGACGTTCCAATCGGCCACGACCAGCCGTCCGCCTGGCGTGCGCACGGCGTAAAGCTCAGCCTCCAGCCGGCGCAGTGCGTCACGGATCGGCGTGCGTGATACGCCGACGATATCGGCCAGCGCCTCTTCCCTGAGCGGCGTGCCGGGGTTTGCATCACCGGCCAGAATCAGGCCGCGAATCTCGGCATAGGCGCGATCTGCGGCGCTGCTGGTACTTGCTTGGTTATCCGGCATCTTCGTCCTGTTGCAAAATGGTCGCGCCGTCTCGTGATCGCTGCACTGTGGACGAATGTGCGCTTGCCAGCGAGCAGTTTTGTATACAATAGCGGCAAGATTGCACTGCGGGAAGGGTAGCTCGCAACGACATTGCGTGTAACGACATGGGGACCATATGATCAGCGCCACTCGCATTTTCCGCCCGCACCTGCTGGCCTCGGCTTCGATTTCCCTTCTGGCCCTGGCGGCGACGCCGGCGCTGGCGCAGCAACAGGTTGCCGCCGCCGAAGAAGAGAGCGGTGAAATCCTGGTGACGGCGCGCCGCAACAGCGAACGCCTGATCGATGTGCCGGCCACCGTGTCGGTGGTCACCGCCGAAACGCTGGCCGCCACCGGCACGTTTCGCAGCCAGGAAATCCTGCAGCTCACCCCCGGCGTGACCATCGTTTCGGGTTCGGCCGAAGCCGGCGACACCCAGATCAACATCCGCGGCCTGAACGGCGCCCGCGACGCTGAATCGAGCGTGGCACTGGTGGTTGACGGTATCCTGAAAACCAACACGGCGCAGCTGAACCAGGTGCAGGGCACGCTGCGCCAGGTCGAAGTGTTGAAGGGGCCGCAGGGCGCCATCTATGGCCGCAACGCCGCGGCCGGCGCCATCGTGATGACCACGATCAAGCCGGGCGACGTTCTGGAAGGGGCGTTCCGCGCCAATTATGGCGAACTCGCCACGGGCCAGGCCTTTGGTTATGTCGCCGGGCCGCTGTCGGATGCCGTCGGCTTCGTGCTGTCGGCCAATTATCAGACTACCGATGGTTTCTGGCGCAACGAGTTCCTGGGCAATGCCAAGGTTGTTGATGATCAGGAAAATTACGGCATCGATGGCCGCATCATCGCCAAGTTGGGCGAGGCCACCACGCTTGATGTGAAGAGCCGTTATGCCAAGCTGACCGGGGCTTCGATCAACTTCAACGCCAGCTTCCACCTGCCCAATTTTGCGGCGGTGAACCCGGCTTTTTATGAAAACGTCAACGCGCGCGAGTTCCGTTATTACGGCAATATTCGGCCGACCAACGAACAGGAAACGTTCGAACTTTCGGCCCGCGTGGAACATGATTTCGGCTCCGGCAAGCTGACGGCCTGGGCGCTCTATTCCGATGTCGATCAGGCGCTGACCGCTGATGGCACCTCGGCAGATTTCGCGCGCTACACCTTCCCCGGCGCGACGCCGACCAGTGTGGCGGCGTCGAACCAGTGCTTTGCCACCACGGCGGCCCTCACCGGCTACCCACTGGCACCGCCCACGTTCATCGGCCAGATCCCGGTGCCGTTCATTTTCGCGCCGGCCAATGGCTCCACCTTCGGCGCCTACAGCCCGACGACCTGCGATGGCACCCAGTTGCAGACACGGCAACAGAAGGACGTGTCGGCTGAAGTCCGCTATGCCTCCGCGTTGGATGGTCCGATCAACTGGTCGGTTGGCCTTTATTATCTGAACATCGATCGCGAAACCGGCATCAGCCTGGGCGCTGATCTCGGCCAGGGCGTGTCGCCTACTCTGTACAACGCGCCCGGTTCGTCGAACCCGACCAGCCAGCTGTTCAACGATCGCTTCCGCAGCGATGTCTATGCCGCCTTCGGCTCGCTGGACTGGAAACCGGTGGAGCAGTTCACCGTTGGCCTGGCGCTGCGCTATGACATCGAGCGCCGCCGCGCCGAAAATCTGGTGCCGTTCGTGCTCGATCCGATCTCTGGCGGGCAGATCAACCCCGGCCAGGTGGGCGGGCCCATTGCGCCGGCGGCGAACACCTTCAAGCAGCTGCAGCCCAAGATCACGCTTTCGTACAAGGTGAACGACGATACCAATTTGTTCGCCAACTGGGGTGTGGGTTTCAAGGCCGGTGGCTTCAACAACCAGGGCTCTGCCGCCATCGTGAACAACAACTTCAACAATGGCGTGACCGTTGGCACCATCAACGCCGGGGTGACCATCAACGATCAATATCGCCTGGAGCGTTCGTCCGCGTTCGAAGCCGGTATCAAGGGCAATCTGTTCGATGGCCGCATCAGCTATGATCTGGCCGCCTATTACACCCAAGTTCGCGACATGCAGTTCTTCGAATTCTTCGTGGGCGGCTTTGGCCTGCTGCGCGTGGTGTCGAACATCGACAAGGTCGATCTGTGGGGCGCGGAACTCAACCTGAATGCCAAGATCGTCGATGGGTGGACGGTGTTTGCCAGCGGCAACATGACCGACAGCGAGATCAAGGCAAATCGCAGCCGGCCCGACACGCTGGGCAACAAGAGCCCCTATACTGCCGATTACACGCTGAACGTCGGCACGCAGGTGAGCGTGCCGGTGAGTGACGCCCTGAAGGCCAATTTCCGCGCCGATTACCGCCTGACCGGGCCGACCTGGTTCCACAGCGTGCAGGATCAGGAAAAGCCGACGCTGTTCAGCGGTCTGCTGCCGATTTCGGCGCTGGCGCTGCCGGCGGTGGTGGGCAATGCGCGGTATGATGTCACGCGCCGCGATGCGTTTGGTGTCGTCAATCTGCGCGCCGGCATCGAAGGCAAGAACTGGCAAGTTTCGGTTTTTGCAAACAATCTGCTCGACAAGCTGTGGCTGAACGAGGTGATTCCGGCGATCGAGTTCGGCGGGTCGTTCATTTCGCCCGGTCAACGGCGCATTATTGGCGGTGAAGTCAGCTTCAAGTTCTGATATCACCCTTGGGATGGGCCGCCTCCCCCCGGGGTCGGCTCACTTGGCGGGGAGGGCCCGCCCGGCCCGTCGCTCCACCCCCACCCAGGAGCGACGGGCCGTATGATTTTTGGGGGAGTGCAAAACTTGCGAAGTGGCCCGGCCGCGCCCCGGCCCGTCAAGTTTCAGCGACAGTTAAGCGGAGCCTCCAATCGCCTCCCGTTATAACAGGGGAAGATTGGTGCCCTTCAGGCGAAGTTGAAGCTGATCGAGATGCGTTCCGCCTTGGCAGCGCTCGGCATCACCTCGTGGCGCAGCCAGCTTTCCCAGAGCAGCAGATCGCCC
>NZ_JANPML010000299.1:0-14284 GCF_031422795.1 Sandarakinorhabdus sp. | reverse complement strand
GCGTGCGGGACGCGATGGACAAGACCGGCTGCGATCTCGCCATGGATGTGCACGGCGACGAGGCCATCCCGCAGGTGTTCATCGCCGGCTTTGAAGGCATCCCGTCGATCACCAACAGGCAACTGGCGCTGCTGGCCGATTACAAGGCGCGGCTGGCGCGCATCACGCCGGATTTCCAGACGGCCAGGGGCTATCCCGTTTCCCGCCCCGGCACCGCCAATCTGGCGATGAGCACCAACCAGCTGGCGGAACGGTTCGGCTGCGTGGCGATGACGCTGGAAATGCCGTTCAAGGACAATGACGATCTGCCCTGCGCCGATCATGGCTGGTCGCCGGAACGATCGAAGCTGCTGGGCCGCGATTGCCTGGCCGCCATCCTGGAGATCATGCCCGATCTGTGAGCCGGCTTGGTGCTGTGATGGTTGACGGGGCCGGTGTTCGGCGCAAGACACCATCAACGGTTTCACGGGGAAGGACATGAATATGCGGTTTGCAGCATTGGGTTTGGCTTTGGCGCTGGCGGGTTGTGCCAGCGGCCCCAGCGTGCGGGCGCTGGCCGATCCGCAGGCCAATTTCGCCGTCTATCGCAGCTTTGGCTTTGCCAGTCCGCTTGGTACCGATCGCGGTGGTTATCAAAGCGTGGTTTCAGATGCGCTGAAAACCGCTGCCCGCCGCGAACTCAATGCTCGCGGACTGAGCGAAAGCGCCACCCCCGATCTGATCGTCAATTTCAACGCGCAGCTGGCCGACAA
Source organism: Sandarakinorhabdus sp. (assembly GCF_031422795.1). GTDB lineage: Bacteria > Pseudomonadota > Alphaproteobacteria > Sphingomonadales > Sphingomonadaceae > Sandarakinorhabdus. The sequence goes on along the minus strand of NZ_JANPML010000299.1, from coordinate 13,532 downwards.
GACGCGGGTGACCACCACGCCGGCACCAATGATGGGTGCGGGCATCGGGCGTTATCCGTGGGGTCCGGGCTATTATGGCTATCGCGCCGGCCTGTATGCGCCGTTTCCGCTCTATCAGGATCAGACAACCGTCACCAACTATCAGGAAGGCACGTTGAACATCGATATTGCCGATGCGGCGAAGAAACAGCTGGTGTGGGAAGGCGTGGTGGTTGGCAAGGTCAACGGCAAGGCGCTCGACAATTTGCCAGCCGCCATCGATAGCGCGGTAACGCAGGCCTTTGCCAAGTTTCCGGTGCCGACCAACCCACGCTGATCGCCCTTGATCGACCACCCCTCCCGCTTTTGCCCGGCTGGCGGCAGGCCGGTCAGCGGCTATGCATGGCTGAGGAGACACACTCATGGCTTACCAGCATATCCTGTTCGACGAAGCCGACGGCATCGCCACCATCACCCTCAACCGCCCGCAGGTGATGAACGCCCTGCATGTTGGCGTGATCAGCGAAATGATCGACGCAGTTGACCGGGTGCGCGATGAAGGCACTGCCCGCGTGCTGGTGCTCACCGGTGCGGGCCGGGCTTTTTGTTCGGGTGCCGATCTGGCCGGCGGCGGCGCGGGTGGCGGGGTTCAGCGTTCTGGTCCGCCGGATGCCGGGGCCGTGCTGGAAACCCATTTCAACCCGCTGCTGGAGCGGCTGTTCGCGCTGCCAGTGCCGTTCATCACGTCGGTCAATGGCGCGGCGGCGGGCGCTGGCTGTTCCTATGCGCTGGCGGGCGACATCGTGATCGCCGGCAAATCCGCCTATTTCCTGCAGGCCTTCATCAACATCGGCCTGGTGCCCGACGTCGGTTCGACCTGGCTGCTGCCGCGCCTTGCCGGCCGCGCCCGGGCGCAGGCGATGATGATGCTGGGCGAACGGATTCCGGCCGAAACCGCCGCTGATTGGGGCATGGTTTACAAGGTGGTGGACGATGCCGACCTTGCCGCCGCCACCCGCGCCATTGCCGAGAAACTGGCCAAGGGGCCGACCAAATCCTATGCGCTGATCCGCCAGGGCATCCGTGCCTGCATGGATACGACGCTGAGCGAAGGGCTGATGGTCGAACGCCGCAACCAGCTGGCAGCCGGCCGCAGCGCCGATTTCGTCGAAGGGGTGAGCGCCTTCCTGCAGAAGCGGCCCGCCGCGTTCAGCGGCAAATAGGCAACACCGCGTTCAGCGGCAAATAGGCAACGCCGCGTTCAGCGGCAAATAGGCAACGCCGCCTTCAGCGGCAAGTAAGTCAGCCCATCACCAGCACGGGCTTCACCACCTTGCCGCTGGCCATGTCGGCCACGGCCTCGTTGATCGCATCCAGCGGATATTCCGTGACCAACGGCGCATGATTGAAACGGCCGGCACGGTGACGGTCGATCAACCACGGGATAAAGGCCTGCGGATCGGCATCGCCTTCCACCGCGCCTTTCAGCGAGCGGCCGCCAAGCATCGTGTTGGGGTTGAAGCTGATTTCGGTGCCCGGCGCAGTGACGGCCAGCATGGCCAGCTCGCCGCGACTGGCCAGGGCCTCCAGCCCGGCGCGGATCACCAATGACACGCCAGTGGTATCGACGATGCGATCGATGCCGGTGGCCACGATGGCGCGCAGGGCGGCCATCAGATCGCGCCCGTCGGCCAATATCGTGTGAGTCGCGCCGAGTTGCCGGGCCAGATCAAGCCGTTCCGCCACACGGTCGATGGCGATGACGGTGTGGCAGCCGCGATCAACCGCCGCCAGCATCGCCGCCAGCCCCACCGAACCCGCACCCATCACTGCAAAACTGTGCTCCGCCTGCACATTCAACGTGTTGTAGGCGGTGCCAGCCCCGGTCTGCAGGCCGCAGCCAAAGGGCGCCGCCAGCGCGAACGGCACATCATCGGCCAGTTTCACCGTGTTGCGGGCATAGGCGATGGCGTGATCGGCAAAACTTGATTGGCCGAAGAAACCGCCATAGATCGGCTGGCCGCCCTGCTGCATCGGCACCCGCCCATCCGGCAGCACACCGGCATAGTTCAGCGCCATGAAATTGCTGCAATATTGCGGATGGTCGTGGCTACAACTGGCACAGGCGCCGCAGCTGGCATAGCTCAGCACAACGCGGTCACCCGGCGCGACATGGCTGACCCCCTCGCCCAACGCCAGCACGGTGCCGGCCCCTTCGTGCCCCAGCACCTGCGGCAGCGGCGTGCCCTGCTCATAACGCTGCACGCCGACATCGGTGAAACAGATGCCGCACGCCGCCAGCTTGACCACCAACTGCCCCGGCCCCGGATCGGCCAGTTCCACCTGTTCGATGCTGTACGGGCCGCCACGTTGGCGCAGAACGGCGGCGCGAGTGGAAGTTGGCATTGCAGGTCTCCTGATCCTTCGCACTTATTTTCGCGCCACCTCGCCGGGCTGGCAAGGTGGTTTGATGTCCACATTCGACCGCACTGCTTGCTCTTCAGCACGACCATGTGCTTGACCACGCGCCCGCGCCCGTTCAGATACGGCGACCATGGACACGCCCGCTGCCACCCAGCCCAGTTTCGAGGATGCTCTGCGCGAACTGGAAGACATTGTGCGCAAGCTGGAATCAGGCGATCTCAGCCTTGATGACAGCATCCGCCTGTATGAACGCGGCCAGACGTTGAAGAGCCTGTGCGAGGCGCGCCTGAATGATGCCCGCATGCGGATCGAGCAGATTCAACAGAATGCCGCCGGTGAAGCCGTCGCCACCCGCCCCTTTGACGCGCAATAGGGTGGCCGGGATGGTGCAACCTTCGCTCAGCCTGAAGCCGGCGCTTGATGCGATCGGCAAGGCCATTGATCAGCGCTTTGACCGGCTGCTGGCCGTGCCGGACGACAGCCGCGCCCGCCTGTATGAAGCCATGCGCCATGCCGTGATTGGCGGCGGCAAGCGCATGCGGCCATTGCTGGTGGTCGCCGCCTGCGACATTTTCCATGTCAGCCGTGAACAGGCGCTGCGTGTCGCCTTGGCCATCGAATGCATCCATTGCTACAGCCTGATCCACGACGATCTGCCGTGCATGGACGACGACGATCTGCGCCGCGGCAAGCCCACCGTTCACAAGGCCTTTGACGAAGCCACCGCTGTGCTGGCCGGCGATTGCCTGCACGATCTGGCCTTTGAAATCCTAGCCGATCCGGCCACCCATGAAGACCCGTTCGCTCGCCTTGAGCTGGTGACGGAACTGGCCATCCAGTCCGGCCCGGCCGGCATGGCCGGCGGCCAGATGATGGATCTGGTGGCCGGCGACGTAACCTATGATCTGGCCGGCATCACCCGCCTGCAACAATTGAAAACCGGCGCGCTGATCGTCTGGTGCCTCGAAGCCGGCGCCATCATGGGCCGCGCTTCGGACGCCAACAAGACATCGCTGCGCGGCTATGCCCGCGATCTGGGGCTGGCATTCCAGATCGCCGACGATCTGCTCGATGTCGAAGGCGAATCCGCCAAGACCGGCAAGGCCGTCCAAAAGGATGCCGCCGCCGGCAAGGCGACGTTTGTCTCGCTGCTGGGTGTCGAACGCGCCCGCACCCAGGCCAACATGCTGATCGATCAGGCCATCGCCCACCTCGCTTCGTTCGGGCCAGAGGCCGACTTGTTGCGCGCCATCGCGCGCTTTGCCGTTGAGCGCGACCGGTAAGGAACCAGCCCATGACCACGATTGGCCCGCGCATCGGCGTCTATCCCGGCACCTTCGATCCCATGACCCTTGGGCATATGGATATCATCCACCGTGGTGCGCGGCTGGTCGACAGGCTGGTGATCGGCGTGGCCACCAACCCATCGAAATCGCCAATGTTCACGCTGGCCGAGCGCAAGGCGCAGATTGCCCGCGAATGCGGCGAAATCGGCAATGTCGAGGTGGTGGAATTCGACGAGCTGCTGATGTCGTTTGCCGAACGGCTGGGCGCCACCGTGATCGTGCGTGGCCTGCGCGGTGCCGGCGATTTCGAATATGAGTTCCAGATGACCGGCATGAACCGCGCGCTGAACGACGACATCGAGCAGGTATTTTTGATGGCCGATGTCGCCTTGCAGCCAATCGCTTCACGTCTGGTCAAGGAAATTGCTGTTTATGGTGGCGATATCCGCAAGTTCGTTCCGCCCCGCATCGCCGAAGACGTGGTGACCCGGGTCGCGGAAATCGGTTTGAAAGGCCAATGATGCGATTTTCGCTGTTGATTGCTGCTGTTCTTGCGCTGGCGACCGGCCCAGCCTTTAGCGGCGCGCTGGCCCAGGCACAGCGTACTGATCCCAAGGATCTGAAGGCCCCGCCCAAGCTGCCGGAAATGGCGGCGCCATCCAACATCGCCGGCATGATCGCTCAGGTGGATCCGGAAAATATGCTGGTGCTCGACCTGTCGTCGGGCGGGCGCGTCAAGATCGTCATGCGCCCGGATGTGGCCCCCAAGCATGTCGAGCGTATCAAGGCACTGGCGCGCCAGGGATTCTACGACGGCACCATCTTCCACCGCGTGATCGACGGTTTCATGGCGCAGGGCGGTGACCCGACCGGCACCGGCACCGGCGGTTCCAAGCTGGACGATCTGAAGGCCGAGTTCAACGATCTGCCGCACGTGCGCGGCGCCGCTGCCATGGCGCGATCGCAAAGCGACGACAGTGCCAACAGCCAGTTTTACATGGTATTGATGCCCGCCCTGAAACTGGACCGCACCTACACTGTGTGGGGCCGGGTGGTGGAAGGCATGGCCCATGTCGATGCCATCGAAAAGGGTGAGCCGCCGGAAAATCCCAGCCGCATCGTCAAGGCCAGCATCGCCGCCGACAAGGTGCCGCCGCCCGATTTTGCCGCGCTGAAAGCCAAGGCCTCGGCAATTCCGGCGGGTGTGCTGGGCTTGCCGCCACCAGCATCGGGGCCGGCAGCTGCACCGGCATCAGGGCCGCAGCCGCCTCGCTGATCTGGCGCGCTCAGGCCTTACCCCTTTTCTCCACCACAGGGCTGTTCCCCCGATGCTGGTCAACGATTTCGATTTCCACTTGCCCGAAGACCGCATTGCCCTGCGGCCGGCAAGCCCGCGTGACAGTGCCCGCCTGCTGACCGTGCATGGCGTGAACGGCGGCACGCTGGGCGATCGTCGTTTCACCGATCTGCCCGGCCTGCTGCGCCCCGGCGACGTGCTGGTGGTGAACGATACCCGCGTGATCCCGGCACAATTGTTTGCCACCGTAGGCCAGGCCGCCATCGGCGTGACACTGCACAAGCGCGAAGCCGGCAATCGCTGGTGGAGCTTCGTCAAGAACGCCCGCCGTCTGAAACCCGGCACCCGCGTGGACTTCAGCCAGGGTGGCAGCACCGTGCTGATCGGTGAGGTGATCGAAAAGGCCGACGAAGGCGGCGTGCTCTGGCAGTTCGAAACCGCCGGCCAGCCGCTGGAATCGGCGTTGCACAGCGTCGGCGAGATGCCGCTGCCGCCCTATATCGCCCGCCGGCGCGGCATTGATGCCCAGGATTTCAGCGACTACCAGACGCTGCATGCCGCCAAGGATGGCGCCGTGGCCGCCCCCACCGCCGGCCTGCACTTCACGCCGCGCCTGTGGTCTGCTCTGCACGAAGCCGGCATTGCCCGTGAAACTGTGACCCTGCATGTCGGCGCCGGCACCTTCCTGCCGGTCAAGGCCGAACGGGTGGCAGATCACCGGATGCATGCCGAATGGGGCAGCATCGACGATCAGACGGCGCTGCGCCTCAATGCCGCCCGGGCCACGGGCGGTCGCATCATTGCCGTGGGCACCACCTCGCTGCGCCTGCTCGAATCCGCCGCCGACAAGGGCGGTGCCATACGCCCGTTTTCGGGCGACACCGCGATTTTCATCACGCCGGGTTACCGCTGGAAGGCCGTCGACGGCCTGATCACCAATTTCCACCTGCCGCGATCGACCTTGTTCATGCTGGTCAGCGCGCTGATGGGGCTGGACGTGATGCGCCGGGCCTATGTTCACGCCATCGAGAACGACTATCGCTTCTACAGCTACGGCGACGGGTCGTTGCTGCTACCCTGAGACTTGCCGGCTGGTCTGATCAGATCGGCCCTGCCTGTGGCTTCTGAACAGGCGCCTGCGGCAATCAATCCCAGGCCATCCGATGTTCGTCCAAATCCGTTCAGAATTATTGTCTTAACGTAAATATCTGCTTGCCACGACCGCATGGCTTCGGCAGACACGAGGGATGGCTGAGTATCGAGTTTCCAAGATCGAAGTGCTGCCCGGCAGCGATGGTTTCGTGGCCGAACGGCTAGGCGGCGCCGGCTGGTCGGATATGGCCATCAACATCGTCAGCTATGTCCGTCGCAATCAGCACAGCTTTGTGATGAGCACGGCCGACGGCGATGCCCGATTTGTGGTGATGCGCGACGCAGCGGGCGTTGAATGCCTGGTGGCCGTTGGCAACGACGGTCAGATCCTGCCGTTGAGCAGCCTGAAGCCACTCGCGCCCGCCCCGGTCAAGGCGCGGCAACCAGCCTGGTCCTTGCGGGGCCAGTTGAACCGCTTCCTTGGAACCACCGCACGCGCCTGACGCAACGGGGTGCATTTCCCCATCTGATGGCCTAGGCTGGGCTCAGCCATGAGTGTAGCCTTCACCAAGGAATCGGACGCCGAAGCGGTTGCCGCTGATCTGCCAGACCGGCCGATTCCCGCACACCCGAATCTGGTCACCACCAACGGCCTTGCCCAGATCGAAACGGCCTTGACCGCCGCGCGCGCTGCTTATGCCGAAGCTCAGGCCAGCGGCTCCATCAGCAGCGACCGCACCGCCATGGCCCGCGCCACCCGTGATCTGCGCTATTGGTCCGCCCGCCGTGCCTCGGCGCAGCTGGTGGAAACCCGGCCGGGCGATGGCAGCGTCGGCTTTGGCAGCTGCGTGTCGTTCGAGCGCGCCGATGGCCGCGCCCAGACCTATGCCATCGTTGGCGATGACGAAGCCGATCCGGCCCAGGGCAGCGTCAGCTATGTTTCGCCGCTGGCGCGCGCCATGATCGGCAAGACTGTCGGCGATGTCGTGATGCTGGCAGGGCAGGAAGTCGAGATCGTCGCGGTCGCCTAACCCGCAGCGTTCATTGCCCAATTGGCCAGCACCAGAAAGGCAAATCCGCCCAAAAAGGCATGCGCCGTCAGCACCGGGCCAAGGCCTTCGGGGCGCGACTTGGCCAGGATGCCGGCAAACAGGCCAATCACCGCGGTCAGTCCCAGCATGACCAGCGCGATGCTGGCGTTCTGCTTCAGATCCGGGCTGCCGCCCGTTTTGGCGGTCAACAGCATCACCGCTTCCAGCCCGCCCAGTCCCAGAACCAAATGCAGCGCCTGCAGGCCCTGCGACGGGCGCTTGCCGTTCAGGAAATGCCAGCCCAGCATCAGGCCCAGCACCACGGTGGTTCCATAAATGACGACCGGCAACCAGATCAGCATCGCTGCGCCTCCCTACCGCTGTAGCGATATACGATCGGGTCGAGGCACAACAGGTGGCGGCAACAATTTCAGCCACAACCGCCGTTCCCCGGGGCCGTTGGCCAGCGTACCCGGCCGCGCCATCAGCACGGGGGCCACCGCCTGAAATGCCTGTGGATCAGTGTTCGGCGCCGGTACAAGCCCTGTGATGGCACCGCTGGCGTCGATGGTCGCGGTCATTTCGAGTTGCATACCACCCGCCGGCAGGTTGAGCTGACCGGCTGCAACAGCCAGCTTGCTGTCAACCAGGCTCCAAGCCGGGCCGGGCATTGCCATTGACGGCGCGGGAGGCGGCGCGACCACCGGTCGGGCTTCGACGCAAGGAACGGCCTCTCGCCGAACCACAACCGGCCACCACCAGCCCGGCCGCCAGCGCAGCGCCATGCAGCCGCCGATCCGGTAATCATTGTAACTGCCGGAACTGGCAAACAGACCACCAACCGTATGATCGGTGCGGCCACTGTCACCCGGCACGGGGGTTGTCACGACATGATAGCTGCGGCTTCCACGCCGGCCACGGCTGACATATTTGTCGGACACTGCCACCACGATCTCCTTTGAACCACCCGGCGGCAGGATGGCGTTGGCCAGGTGCAAAAGGGTCACCGCCACCAGCATGCCGGCAAAGATCACCGCGAACAGCGCGCCGATCCCCGATTTGCCTTCGTCTATGGCTTCCAGCTGGGCGGCCCGCCAGAACGGCAAGCTGAACAGCACGCCGGCCCCAGCCGCCAGCAGCGACGCCCATTCCCACCCCGTGCTGAGCGGTTCGGGCCAGCTGGTGATGATCGCCGCAACCGACAGACCAGCGGCAACGAACAGTGGCATGGCGGACGGCAGATTGAGGCGCATGGCGTCACCATATCGCCTGCCGGAGTGGCGGCAAGTCGGACTCCATCGGGCCAGACTGCGGCGCATTTGCCGACCCTGCGGCCAAGACTGGCGCTGCCGGCCAAGGCGCGTATAAGCCGCAACCGTGAGTGACGATCTGCGCCTTGACCCGCGCGCTGATGAAGCGCCGGATGTGCTGGAAGAAGGCCGGCTGAGCCGGGCCTTTGTCAGTGACGTTGCCGCTGCGCTCGACAGCGGCGACGATGATGGCGTGCGCGCGCTGGTCAGCCCGCTGCACCCGGCCGATGTCGCCGATCTGTTCGGTGCCTTTCCGGTTGATCGCCGCGCGCCGCTGGCCAGTGCGCTGGGCGATCTGCTGAACGCCGATGTCATCGCCGAACTTGACGATTATGTGCGCGAAGACGTGCTGGAGGCGCTGTCGCCGGGCGAAGTGGCCGAGGTCGTCACCCAGCTCGACACCGATGATGCCGTGGCCGTCATCGAAGATCTGGAAGCCGATGAACAGCGCGAAGTGCTGCGCGCGTTGGCCCCCGAAGACCGTGCCGACATCGAAGCCGCGCTGAATTACCCCGACGAATCCGCCGGCCGCCTGATGCAGCGCGACCTGGTGGCGGTGACCGAAACCATGAGCGTGGGCGGCGTGATTGATCGCGTGCGCGCCAGCATCGATCCGGCCACCGATTTCTGGGAAATCTTCGTCGTCGATATCGCGGGCCGGCCCACCGGCACCATGCGACTGAGCTGGCTGCTGACCGCGCCGCCCGATCTGATGGTCGCCGATGTGATGAAGCGCGAGCAGACGCTGATTCCGGTCACCATGGACCAGGAAGAGGTGGCGCTGCAGTTCCAGAAATACGCCCTGATTTCTGCCGCCGTGGTTGATGCGGCTGGCAAGCTGGTCGGCGTCATCACCGTCGACGATGTTGTGCACATCATCCAGGCCGAAGCCGGCGAAGACGTGCTGAAACTGTCGGGCGCCGGCGATGGCGACATCAACGAACCGGTGTTCAGCACCTATCGCACCCGATCGCGCTGGCTGGTGGCCAATCTGATCACCGGGCTGGTTTCAGCCAGTGTGATCGGCGCGTTTTCGGCCAGCATCGAGGCACTGGTGGCGCTAGCGGCGCTGTCGCCCATCGTGGCCAGTGTTGGCGGCAATGCCGGCAATCAGACGATGGCCGTGACGGTGCGCGCGCTCGCCACCAACCAGCTGACCGACAGCAACACCCGCCGCACCATCTGGCGCGAAATCCGGGTGGCGTTCCTGAACGGCCTCACACTGGCAGCATTGATGGCAATCGGCGTTGCGGCGGTGTTCGGCAACGTCAATCTGGCGCTGGTGATTGCCGCGGCCATGCTGTTCAACATCGTGGTGGCCGGGCTGGCCGGCGTGATGGTTCCGCTCACCCTCGACCGGTTGGAGGCTGATCCGGCGGTGGCGTCTTCGGTATTCGTGACGATGATCACCGATAGCATGGGCTTCTTTGCCTTCCTTGGCCTCGCCACGCTGGTTGGCGTCCAGTACCTCCGCTGATGTTGCATCTGACCAAAGTGGCCGCTGGCTGCCGCGACATCGAGACTCTGGTGGCACGGCAGGCGCACTGGTGGGGTGAAGGCCGCGCCGGCGCCCACACCCGCTACATGCCAAAACGCGCCGAGGAGCTGATCGGCGGATCGATTTTCTGGATCATCGGCCACCGGCTGGTGGCGCGGCAGACCATAGTATCGATCGAAATGGCCAGCACCGATTGGGGGCCGAAATGCGCCATCGAACTGCAGCCCGGGCCGGTTGCGGTCAATCCGCGCCCCTGCCGCGCGCACCAGGGCTGGCGCTATCTGGAAGCCGCCGACGCGCCGACCGATGCGGGCGGCGGCCCCGGCGACGGTGTCGATGCGCTGCCGGCCTTCATGGTGCGGGAACTGCAATCGCTCTGGCTGCTATAGGCACTTAACACGCAAGTTGACCTTTGGCTGTGCTGGCGGCATAGAACAGTGCATGTTCGCCACCGACCGTCCCATCTATCGCCAGATCCGCGATCTGATCATCGATCGCATCCTCACGCTGGGTGATGGCGCCATGCTGCCCTCCGTGCGGGCGCTGGCCGCCGAAGCCGGGGTGAACCCGCTCACCGTCGCCAAGGCCTATCAGGATCTGCAAACCACTGGCCTGGTGCGGGCGCGCAAGGGCGTCGGCCTGTTTGCTGCCGATGGCTCGCTGAACAATCTGCTCGCCCAGGAACGCAACCAGTTCCTCACCGAGGAATGGCCGCGCGTGCAGGCCCGTATCGCCCAGCTTGGGCTGGACGTGACGGACCTGCTCGAACAGGTCTGATCAGGCGGGCTTGCGCGCCCTCACCATTTTTCTTCCGGCCACCACGGGAACACGTTGTCCGGCATGTCCTGGCTCACCGTGTCCGGATAGGCCGGCTTGCGCTTTTCCAGGAAGCTGACGACGCCTTCCTTTGCATCCCCCGACCGGCCGCGCATGTAGACCAGCTGTGAATCCAGCCGGTGTGCATCCCACGGGCTGGGCGCGCCAGCCATGCGCCACAGCATCTGCCTTGTGAGCGCCACCGACACTGGCGCGGTGTTTTCGGCGATCTCCAGCGCCAGCGCACGGGCGGCGGGCAGCAGATCGTCGGGGGCATGGGTGGACCGGGTGAGGCCGCCCTTTTCCGCTTCGGCGGCATCAAACACCCGGCCGGTCATGCACCATTCCAGCGCCTGCGGCAGGCCAACCAGCTTGGACAGGAACCAGCTGGAGCCCGCCTCCGGCACGATGCCGCGCCGCGCAAACACGAAACCGAAACGCGCCGTGTCGCTTGCCATGCGGAAATCCATCGCCAGCTGCATGGTGGCACCAATGCCCACTGCCGGGCCGTTCACGGCTGCAATCACCGGTTTCAGGCTGCGGAAAATGCGCATCGTCACCTGGCCGCCGCCGTCGCGGGTGGCCGGGTGGGCCCAATCGACGCTGCCATCATCCTGCATCGGATTGGCACTGCGGGCGCCGCCAAGTTTTTCATAATCGAAGGTCGCCGCCCCGGCGCTGAGATCGGCCCCGGCGCAGAAGGCCCGGCCGCGGCCGGTGACGATAACGGCTTTCACCGCATCATTGGCGTCGGTTTCGTCAAACGCCGCGATGATTTCGGTCATCATCACGCCGGTGAAGGCGTTCAGCTTTTCCGGGCGGTCCAGCGTGATGGTGGCGATGGGGCCGTCGATATCGAGGGCGATCTGGGTGTAGGTCATGTCAAAGTGCCTCGATAATGGTGACATTGGCCAGGCCGCCGCCTTCGCACATGGTCTGCAGGCCCCAGCGTTTGCCGCGCGCATGGAGCGCGTGCACCAGCGTCGTCATCAGCTTGGTGCCCGACGCGCCGAGCGGATGGCCCAGTGCAATCGCGCCGCCGTTGACGTTCAGGCGGGCATGATCCGCTTCCAGCACCTGCAGCCACGCCAGCGGGATCGAGGCAAAGGCTTCGTTCACCTCATACAGATCGATGTCGCTGATGTTCATGCCAGCGCGCTGCAGCGCCTTTTTCGTGGCACCGATCGGGGCTTCCAGCATGATCACTGGATCTTCGCCCACCACCGTCATCGTGTGGATGCGGGCCAGCGGCTTGACGCCCAGCGCCTTCAGGCCGCGTTCGTTGACGATCAGCACGCCCGACGCACCGTCGCAGATCTGGCTGCTGGTCGCTGCCGTCAGCCGGCCGCCTTCGGGGTTGATCAGCTTCACGCCTTTCACCCCTTCCAGCGACACATCGAAACGAATGCCTTCGTCCTGGGTGTGCATCAGCGACGCGCCGTCGTGGTTGGTCACCGCAACCGGCACGATTTCCGCATCGAACGCGCCGTTCTTTGCCGCCTGGCCGCCACGCATCTGGCTTTCAAACCCGAATTCATCGAGCATGTCGCGGGTCAGCCCATATTTGGCGGCGATCATCTCGGCACCGGTGAACTGGCTGAACTGGATGCCGGGATAACGCGCCGCCATCGCCTCGCCATAGGGCATGCCCATGCCGGCCTTGGCGGGCAGGCTCACCGTCATGCCCATCGGCACGCGGGTCATCGATTCGACCCCGGCGGCGATCACCACGTCCATCTGGCCGCTCATCACCGTGGCGGCGGCAAAATGCACCGCCTGCTGGCTGGAACCGCACTGACGGTCCACCGAAGTGCCCGGCACCGATTCCGGCAGCTTTGAACTGAGCACGGCCGTGCGCGCCACGTTGGTGCTTTGCTGGCCGCCTTGGCCAACGCAGCCCATGATCACATCTTCGATCAGGGCCGGATCAACCCCGGTCTTGTCCACCAAGGCATCCAGCACCTTGCCCGCCAGATCGGCAGGGTGCCAATCGCGCAGCAGGCCGCCGCGACGGCCACCGGCAGTGCGCTGGGCGGCAACGATATAGGCTTCGCTCATAATCCGACTCCTGATCCACAGATTCGCAACACTGCACTTTACGCCGCTCACCCCCTTGGGCATTGACGGACGAAATGATCAGGGAGAGGCGAATGCGCCGCAATTGGGGACTATTCGCTGCACTGCTGGCCATGTTGGCCCAACCAATCGCGGCGGCACCGGCCAAAGCGCCGGCAAAAAGGAGCGTGCCGGCGAAGAAGCCTGCGGCAAAACCAGTTGCCAAAACCGCTGCCAAACCAGCGGCCAAGCCGGCTGCGTCCGCCTTTGTGGTGCCGGTGCCGCTGCCCGACACGCCGGAAATCCAGGCCCTGCGCCGCGCCTTCCGCTTTGGCTTTGCGCCTTATGAAATGCTGCGCACCCGCCAGTTGCAGATCAGCCGCGTTTCCGCCGCCGGGATGGGCACCGGTATCAACGCGCTGATCCCGCGCCTCACGCTGGCCGATGCCAGCATGCGGGAGGTGACGACACCCAACAACGACACGCTCTATGGCTCAGCCTGGCTCGATCTGGCCCAGGGGCCGGTATTCTTCTCGATCCCTAGCCTCAAACGCTATCATTCCGCATCGCTGATGAGCATCACCAGCGATGTGGGGGCTGTGCTTGGCACCCGTTCGGTGGGTGCCAATGGCGGCCGTTATGCGATTGTTGGCCCCAATTGGCGCGGCGATCTGCCGGCTGGCGTTGAAATGGTGCGCTCCCAATCCAACGATGCCTGGCTGCTGGTGCGGGTGGTGGTGAACG
>NZ_JANPML010000298.1:0-6010 GCF_031422795.1 Sandarakinorhabdus sp. | reverse complement strand
GCCACCACCGACAGGCCGGCATTGTTGATGATGCCGTCCAGCCGGCCGAAATCGCGCACCGCGCTGTCCACCCAGTGCTGCAGCGCCGGCGTATCGGTCACATCCAGCGTGGTGATGCTGGCCGCGCGGTTGCCGAGCAGGCGTTTGGTTTCCGCCAGCCCATCTGCATCCTTGTCGGCCAGCGCCACCACCGCGCCGCGCGCCGCCAGACCCAGTGCCAATGCCCGGCCAATGCCGCTGCCCGCGCCGGTGATGGCGATTACCTTGCCTTCGAACATCGATTTCCCCTGCTTCGCTTCACCTCATTGCTATCAGGCGACCGTTGATGGCAACACTGCGATATGGACAAGGATAACATCAAGCCTGACCCGCGCGACAAGCAGCCGGTCGCCCCGCCCCCGCCGCCGTCTGACAAGGAAGTCGGCGGCCGCAAGGGGCCTGATCCGGTGCGGTACGGCGATTGGGAAAAGGGCGGCATTGCCGTCGATTTCTGATGCACCCGCTGGGCTGGCGATTGTGGTTCCTGATCGTGCAGTTTGCCGCTTTCATTGCAACCGCTGGCCTGCTGGCGCTGCTGATCGCGCCGGTGCTGCAGGGGTGGGAAATCTACCCTGCCGTCTTGCTTGTGCTGGTGGTGATCGGGGTGCCGTTCGGCCTGCTGCCTTATGCCATTGCCCATCGCCTGGAATTGGTGGCGTGGCGCCATGCCGTTCAGGCCGGTCTGTGGGCCGGCGGCGTTTTCGGGCTGATCTCGATCCTGATTGGGATCAGCGCCCGCTACCGGACGCTGGCGATCAGCACGGACATGTTTGGGAACGGCCTGCTGCTCATGCTGCTGCCCTGCAGCATCGGGGTCATTGCCGGGCTGGCCATGCGCGCCTTGGTGCCGGCCGATATATTGCATCGAAGCGCGGCGTTTCGGCGGCCGCAGTGGCGCGACGCCCTGCCGCTCGGCCTTGCGGCGGCAGCCATCGCGCTGGTTCCGATTTGCGATTGGGCGGGGTGAAAACGGGCGTCGGTTCTATTCTGCCTTCATGGGCCGCGCCAGCAGTGCGCTGATCGTTTCACGCACCGGCGCGCCACCCAGAAGTGCGGCCACGGCCGCCGAAATCGGCATCTCGACCTGGGCAGCGCGGGCGGCTTCCACCAACACCGCGGCAGTGGCCGCCCCTTCTGCAACCGCCGGGCCAGCGAGCAGTTCGGCCAGCGGGCGGCCTTGGCCCAAGCCGACCCCAAGGCGGAAATTGCGGCTGTTTTCGGATGAGCAGGTGAGCACAAGATCGCCCAGACCCGATAATCCGGCCAGCGTTTCGGCGCGCGCACCCCGGGCGATGCCAAAGCGAGTCATTTCGGCAAAGCCGCGCGCGATCAGCGCGGCGCGGGCGTTGAGACCGAGACCGGCGCCCTCCACCACTCCGCAGGCGATGGCGAGCACGTTCTTCACCGCGCCGCCAATCTCGGCACCCACGACATCGTCGGACAGGTAAAGCCGCAGCGTCGGCCGCGCCATGGCGGCCACCAGCCGTTCGCCCATCGCCGCATCCGCACAGGCCAGCGTGATGGCGCACGGCAGGCCGCGCGCCACTTCGTGCGCAAAGCTGGGGCCGGACAGGATGGCGATGGGGTTGGCAACGACGCTGCGCGCCACCTCCACCATCAGCGCGTGGCTGCCGGCCTCGATGCCCTTGGCGCACAGCACCAGGGGCGTGGCGGCGGGGATGGCGGCATTGGCCAGCACGGAACGCAGATGCTGGGCCGGAACGACGACAAGGATGATGGCGCAGGCGGCCATATCGGCCAGATGGCAAGTGGCCGTGATGCCGGCGGGCAGCGGGATGCCGGGCAGGAACACCGGGTTCTCGTGAGTCTCGTTGATGGCGCTGACCACCTCGGCTTCACGCGCCCACAGCGTCACCGGGCCATTGCCGGCCAAGGTGCTGGCCAGCGCGGTGCCCCATGCGCCGGCGCCTATGACACCGAATGTTGTCACGGCCTGCCCTCCGGCGCATGGACTCTTTGCTTGCGCGCCGATGCGCGCGGGGCGCCAGCACCGATGACGCCAAACGTGGTCACGCCTTCACTCCGGCCCCGCGCACGGCTTCGGCAGCGGGATCGAGCGGCCAGCGCGGGCGGGCGGGGGCGTGGAGATCGTCCACATCGCCGGCCTGCAGTCGCTCCAGCCCGGCCCAGGCGATCATCGCCCCATTGTCGGTGCACAGCCACATCGGCGGCGCGACGAAGGGTAGGCCGTGCGCGCCGGCAAGGCTGGCCAGCGCGCCGCGAATGGCCTGATTGGCCGCCACGCCGCCGGCGACGACCAAAGCGGTGGCCTGAGGGAAGGCGGTGATGGCGCGGGCCGTGCGGTCGGTCAGGCAATCGCAGGCGGCTTGCTGGAAGCTGGCGGCAAGGTCGGCGATGTCCTGTTCGGTCGGCTCTGCAATCGCAGCGCGGGCACGCAACACGGCGGATTTCAGGCCGGCGAAGGAGAAATGCGGTTCGACACTGCCGACCAGCGGGCGCGGCAGGGCGAAGCGCGGTGTGCCGTTCTTGGCCGCGCGTTCCAGCGCCGGGCCACCGGGAAAGCCGAGCCCCAGCACCTTGGCGGATTTGTCAAAGGCTTCGCCCACCGCATCGTCGATGGTGGTGGCCAGCCGGCGATAGCGCCCGATGCCTTCCACGCCGAGCAGCTGGCAATGGCCGCCCGACACCAGCAGCAGCAGATAGGGGAAGTGCAGCGACGCATCGGCAAGGCGCGGGGAAAGCGCGTGGCCTTCGAGGTGATTGACCGCGATCAGCGGCTTGCTTGCAGCAAAGGCCAGCGCCTTGGCGGTGACCAGCCCGATCATCACGCCGCCGATCAGGCCCGGCCCGGCGGTGCCGGCGATGGCGTCGACGTCGGCCAAGGTGATGCCGGCTTCGGCCAATACCGTTTCCACCATCGGCGCCAGCCGCTCGGCATGGGCGCGGGCGGCGAGTTCCGGCACGACGCCGCCGAACCGTTCGTGCGCTTCGTTCTGGCTGGCGATGCGCTGGGCCAAAATCGTCCGATCGGCGCGCACCAGAGCAACTGCGGTTTCATCGCAGCTGGATTCGATGCCGAGAACAAGTGGGGCGATCATGCCGCACAGCTAGGGCCAGTCTTGCCAATCCGCAATGGCCGCGCCATTGGCTTGACCCATGAGCTTCAAGATTGGAACACGGGGTTCGCCCCTTGCACTGGCGCAGGCCAACATGACGGCTGCTGCCCTGAAGGCCGCGCACGGCTGGGGCGATGGCGACGTGGAGATCATCATCATCCACACCACGGGCGACAAGGTGCAGGATCGCGCGCTGGCCGAAATCGGCGGCAAGGCGCTGTGGACCAAGGAGCTGGACGCCGCCCTGATGGAGGGCCGCATCGATATCGGCGTGCATTCGATGAAGGATGTTGAAACGCTGCTGAAGGACGGCATCGCGCTGGTCGCCATGCTGCCGCGCGCCGATGTGCGTGAACGGCTGATCGGTGCGACCAGCATATCCGCCCTGCCGCACGGCGCGCGGATCGGCACCTCCAGTCCCCGCCGCGCTGCGCAGCTGAAGGCCAAGCGGCCCGACCTGCAAACCGAAATCCTGCGCGGCAACGTCGCGACGCGGCTTGCAAAGGTCGAATCGGGCGTTGTCGATGCGACCTTGCTGGCGGCAGCGGGCCTCGACCGGCTCGGCCAGACGGTGGGCAGCCTGATCGAGCTGGATGAAATGCTCCCCGCCAGCGCGCAGGGTGCCGTGGGCATCACCGCCCGCGATGGCGACGAATCGACATTGGCGCGGCTTGAGCCGATCAACCATCTGCCCACTTTCCAGTGTGTTGCCATCGAACGCGCCTTTCTGGCCGCGCTGGGCGGCACCTGCCATTCACCGGTGGCAGCGCTGGCCCGGCTGGAAGGCGAAGGCGTCACTTTTCTCGGCCAGATTCTCGCCGAAGACGGCAGTGAGAGCCAGGAAGGCGGCTTCAACGCAGCGCTGCACGAAGCCCACGAGCGAGTGGCCGTGCTGGCCGCCGAACTGCTGGGCCGTGCCGGGCCGGCCGTGCGCGGGCTGTTCACGGCCTGATGCGCATCCTGGTTGTCCGTCCGCAACCGGGCGCAGACCAGACAGGCCTTAGTCTGCAACAGCTGGGCCATGCGCCCGTGCTGCATCCCCTGCTGGAGACCCGGCCTGTGGCCTGGGATTTGCCCAGCGAGACGCCGGATGCCGTCATCCTCACCAGTGCCGCCGCGGCGCGTCACGCCGGCTGGAAGGCCCAAGTGCTGAAATCGCTGCCCGTCCATGCCGTTGGCGGCGAGACGGCGGTGATGGCGAAAATGTCGGGATGGACGAATGTGACCATCGGCCCGGGCACGGTGCAGGCTTTGTTGGACAGGCTGGCCACCGGGCCGCAGCGCCGGCTGCTGCATCTGGCGGGGGCCGAGGTGACGGCCGTGACGGTGCCAGACACGCTCAGCCTCAGCCGTATCACCATTTATGAAACGCCGCTGCTGCCGTTGCCGGCCTTGCCGCAGGTCGAAGCCGTGTTGCTGCATTCGCCCCGTACCGCCGGGCACTTTGCGGCGGAATGGGATCGGCTGGGTGGTCGCCGCGATGCCGTGGCAGTTTATGCGATCAGCGCAGCAACGTTGGCGGCGGCCGGCACGGGCTGGGCCAGCACCGCTGTTGCAGCCAAGGCGACGGGAAATGCCTTGCTGGCGATGCTGCCCAAAGCCTTGTAGGAAGGCGGCATGAACGAGCCTTTCGACCGCAACGAGATCGGTGAATCAAGCCTGGCCGCCACCGAGCGGCTGCGCGCCCGGCTGATGACGCCAGGCCCCGCCCGCTCGCAGCCGGCGCGGCGCGGCAGCGGCGTGGCATGGGCCGCGGCGCTGGCCATGCTGGCATTGGCTGTCGGCCTGATTGCCAACCCGTGGTTCGAACAGACCGTGCGCAGCCGCCTGCCGTTCGTGCAGGCCGAAAACACTTCCGACACGGCCGCGCTGGACCAACGGCTGGCCGCGCTGGAGCAGCGCAAGCCGACCGCGCCGGCAGTCGCCTCCGAACGTCTGGCCCGCACCGAAGCCCGCGTTGAAAGCAGCACCGACCAGATCCAGCGCGACGCTGAACGCATCGACGAATTGAACCGGCAACTGGCGCAGCTGGGCGCGCGGCTGGCGGCCGAGGAGGCCCGCGATGCCGCCGTGGTGGCCACGGCGCAGGGCGCTGCCGACCGTGCCGAAGCCATGCTGACCGTGTTGCTGTTGCGGCGCGCCGTGGAAGATGGCCGGGCCTATGATGCGCTGCTGCCCGCCACCCGCCGCCTGTTTCAGGAACAACATGCCGATGAAGTGACGGTGCTGGAGGCGCTGTCGGCGGCGCCGGTTACGCGGTCGCGGTTGGCGCGCGATCTGGCTGGCCTGTCGGATGCCGGGCCGGGTGCGGCGCGGCCCAATTGGTGGGAAGCGCTGGCCAGCCGGGTGGAAACCGTTTTTGCCACGCGCGAAGGCGCCGGGCCGGTGGCGCAGGCCCAGGCCGCCATGGCGAGCGGTAATGTCACGGCTGCTGCAGCGGCCTTGCGCCGATCAAAGGCGCTGCGCGGCAATGGCACGGTGCGCGGCTGGCTGGCGGCGGCGGAACGTTTGACTGCGGGCGAAGCGGCGCTGGTGGCACTGGAAGCCTCGGCTGCGACACCGCTGCCGACATCATCAATCGCTGCAGCGCCAGCCCGCTGACCGGCAGCATGGGGACAGCCGCCGCCCCCGATACTGCTTCCCCGCGCGCCACAAGGGCCTGGGCCCTGGCGCAGGCGGTGCGCGACCCCTACGTCATCCTCATCACCATCTATATCTTCATGCCGTGGTTTGTCGGTGCCGTGGTTGGCGATCCGGTGCAGGGCCAGGCGCTGGTGGCGCAAAGCGGCAAATGGGGCGGCTGGGCGGTGATGATCACCATGCCGTTGCTGGGGGCGATGGTGGATCGGCTGGGGCCGCGCAAGCCGCTGCTG
>NZ_JANPML010000297.1:0-12050 GCF_031422795.1 Sandarakinorhabdus sp. | reverse complement strand
GAAAACGGCTTCACCAGCGACGCCGCCCGCACCGGGTTCGACGGCCGCACCGCCACCCGCTATTACGATCGCACCCGCACCGACAGCGGCTACACCGAAACCGGCAGCGTCACCCGCCCGAATGGTTCGACCTACAATCTGAACGGCAGCCGGGCGCGCACCGAAAACGGCTTCGCCCGTGATCGCGCCATCACCAATGCAGATGGCGGCACCGTTGCCAGCCGCAACGTGGTTGCCGCCCGGGTGAATGGCCAGAACACGCGCACCGTCACCAGCACTGGCCCGCAGCGTCTGCTGACGCGGCACGCCGGCCGCGCCGGCCGTCGCGGCTGAACGCCAGCTCCCGCTGATGCGAGAAGGGCCGGGCGCCATGCCCGGCCCTTTTCATTTCTTGCGCGGTGGCCGCTTGGGTTCCTCTATCGCGCCGCGTGACCGGCGCTCGCCGCGGCGGTTGCCGCTGGTGGCGCTGGAAAGCCGGCGCTTCTTCAACGGCGGCGGCGGCGGTTCCACAATCTCAATGTCGCCCAGCTTCAGATCAAAGCCCAGCATCTGCCAGCTTTCGACCATGTGCGGCGGCATATCGGCCTTTACGTCCAGCGTGCCGCCATCGGGCAACGCGATGATCAGCCGGCGGCTGTGCAGGTGCAATTTCCGGCTGATCCCGCCGGTGAGATAGGATTCCTTGCCGCCATATTTGCCGTCGCCCACCAGGCTGTGGCCAATGGCGGCAGCGTGGACGCGGATCTGGTGGGTACGGCCGGTCAGCGGCAAAAATTCCACCCAGCCCGCGCGGCCGGCGGCACGTTCGATGACGCGATAACGGGTTTTGGCCTTCAAACCGGTTTCGGTATCGACCTGCATCTTCTCGCCGCCGGTGCCCGGCTGCTTGCCGATGGCCACGTCGATGGTGCCGGCTGGAATCTTGGGCACCGCGATCGTCAGCGCCCAATATGATTTCTGCGCCTCGCGGCCCGCGAATTCCTTGCTGAAGAACGCCGCTGCCTTGGCGGTGCGGGCCAGCAGCAGCACGCCTGATGTATCCTTGTCCAGCCGGTGCACCAGCCGCGGCCGCGACGGCGCATCATATTGCAACGCATCCAGCATGGCATCGACGCTGGTCGGCTGCTTGGTGCCGCCCTGCGTCGCCAGCCCCGGCGGCTTGTTGATCACGATGGCGTGCGCATCCATGTGCAGCACCATGGCGCGCATATATTCGATCTGCGCTTCGCTCAGCGGTTCACGCGGTTTTTCGGTTGGGCGGGTGACGACTGGCACCGGCAGTTCCTCCGGCCAGGTCAGCGTCTGTCCGGCAACCACCCGGTCACCGGGGCCGGCCTTGGCACCGTTCAACCGCACCACGCCCGATTTCGACCAGCGCGAGACGATGTTGAAGCTGATGCCCTTGGTGTGGCGCTGGAACCAGCGGTCCAGGCGGATGCCGTCGTCATCCTCTTCGATGGTTGCAGTCGGCATCAGGCCATTCCTCGCATCAGCCACACGCCGGCCAGCACCGCCAGCACACTGCCGGCCACGCTGGACACCGCATAGGCCGCCGCCAGCGCAATTTCGGCGCGGGTGATCATGTTGTAAATTTCCAGGCTGAACGCCGAGAAGGTGGTGAAGCCGCCGAGCACGCCGACGCCCAAGAGCAGGCGCAATTCTTCGGCCCCTGTGCTCATCCGCGCCAGCCAACCGGCGAGCAACCCCATCAGGAAGCCGCCGACGATGTTGACCGCAAATGTCCCGAACGGGAAGCCCGGCCCCATCAGCACCATGGCCCAACGGCCAACGCCGTAGCGCAGCGCCGTGCCAAGCCCGCCGCCAAGGGCGACCAGCAGCAGATGGGGCATGGTTGGGTTCATCGCCACCCCCTTAACCTTCATGTCAGATTTAGGCCACCCCGAAGGTCCAACCTTCGGTGGCCGCGATGGCGGGCGTAAGTTCTGCCGGCTGCCACCAGTGCGACTGCTGCGCGATGGCGCGCAGGCCGGCGGCGGTGATGATGGCGTCACCAACATGATCGGGGAAGGTGGCCGGAAACGCCGCCGGCAAGGGCCGGCTGCCATGGCGGGCCAGCGCGGTGTTGAGGCTTTCCACATCACGCAACTTGCCGCGAAAGCCACCGAGCCGGGCAAAGGCCTGGGCATAGATTTCGAGGATGACCGGGCCAGACGCGGGCAGCGGATCAAACGGCCACACCGGCCATTGCAACTGGTGCAGCAGCCGCATCGCGGTGAGCGTTGCCTTGCCGACTTGTGACGCGCCCAGCAGCACAAAGTTGGAGGTCGGCACGCCCAGCCCGCTGGCCTTGTAGACGCGCTCTGTCACCCGCAAATGCGCGCGCAGCTGGCGCGGGCCGTCGGCCTTGCCCAGCCAGAAGGCGTCGCGGCGATGCGCGATAAAGCCATGCGCGCCCAGATCAGCCTCGGCCCGGCACACCTGCTCCACTTCGGCCCACAGCACGCGCGCCGACTGGCCGAACGGCGGCACTGCCGCAAAGCCGAAGCCCGCATCCATCCCCACCAGCAAATCGCCCGACAGGCCGCCCAGCCAGTCCAGCACGCCAGCGCGTGACCACACGCCCGACGGCGGCAACACCAGTTCGGGCGCCGCATCGCCGGCCTCGCACAGCGCCACCTGCACCGAAGGGTGGCGAACCCCCTTCGCGCCCGACCAGTCGATACCGACAAAGCGCGTGAATCTCATGATTCGCGTTGCGCCGCTCGCCGCACTTCTTCGCGTCGTCTGGCCCATTCGGCCAGTCGCTCGGCAATGCGTGCCTCGGTACCACGCGGCGACGGGGTGTAGAGCGTCTGTGCCGCCATGCCGTCGGGCCAGTAATCCTGCCCGGAAAAACCGTCGGGCGAATCATGGTCATAGGCATAGCCCTGGCCATAACCCAGTTCCTTCATCAGCCGCGTCGGTGCGTTGAGGATGTGGGCCGGCGGGGTGAGCGAGCCGGTGCTGGCCGCCAGTTTCTTCGCGGCTTTCTCCGCCACGTAAGCCGCGTTCGATTTGGGCGCGGTGGCGAGATAGAGGCAAGCGTGGACGATGGCGAGTTCGCCTTCCGGGCTGCCCAGAAAATCATAGGCATCCTTGGCATCCAGGCAGACCCGCAGCGCATTGCTGTCGGCCAGGCCAATATCCTCGCTGGCAAAACGCACCAGCCGGCGCAGCAGATAAAGCGGCTCCTCACCCGCCACCAGCATCCGCGCCAACCAATAGAGCGCGGCATCCGGATCAGAACCGCGCAGGCTTTTGTGCAGCGCCGAAATCAGCCCGTAGTGGCCCTCCCGATCCTTGTCATAAACCGGCATGCGGCGGTGCAAGAACGCCGCCAGATCGGCCGGCGTCATCGGCGGCACGTCGCCAAGCGCGAACAGGCTTTCGGCCTGGCCGAGCAGGAAGCGGCCATCGCCATCGGCCGACGCTATCAGCGCGGCGCGGGCCTCCTCCGTTACCGGCAGCGCCTTGCCTGCATGCGTTTCAGCGCGGGCCAGCAGATCGGCCAGCGCGGCTTCGTCCAGCCGCCGCACGATCAGCACGCGAGCGCGGGACAGAATCGCGGCGTTCAGTTCGAAACTGGGGTTCTCGGTGGTCGCGCCGACCAACGTGATGGTGCCATCCTCCATCGGGCCCAAGAAACCATCCTGCTGGGCGCGGTTGAAACGGTGGATTTCATCAACAAACAGCAGCGTGCGCTGGCCAGCCCGCGCCGCCTCACGCGCTTCGGCAAACAGCTTTTTCAAATCAGCCACGCCGGCAAACACGGCGGATATCGCCACAAAGCGCATCCCGCACGCCGCCGCGAGCAGGCGGGCGATCGTGGTCTTGCCGGTGCCGGGCGGGCCCCAGAAAATCAGGCTGGAAAGGCTGCCCGCTGCCACCATGCGGGTGATGGCGCCATCAGCGCCGGTAAGATGATCCTGCCCGACCACGTCAATCAGCGTCGTCGGCCGCAGTTGCTCTGCCAGCGGTGCGCCGGCGGGCGGGGTGGAATCGGGACTGATGAACAGATCGGCCATGGCTGCTTGTCGCGCTGCTATGGCCGGTTGCGCAAGGGGTTCAGCTCTTGAACCAGGCCTCGATGGTGCCGTTCAGCTTGATGGTGAGCGGATTGCCCTTGCGATCGAGGCTCTTGCCGGCCGCCACGCGGATCCAGCCTTCGGAAATGCAATATTCCTCCACATTGGTGCGCTCGACACCGTTGTAGCGGATGCCGATGCCGCGCCGCAGCAGATCCCAATCGTGAAACTCACTACGCGGGTTCACGCTCAGCCGATCCGGCGGGCTGTCGGTGGGCAGGGTTTCGGGCGTTTCGGGCGTATCAGTCATGGTGCGCTCCATAGGCGGGCGGGACGGCGCGAGCAAGAAAAAGGGGCCGCCAGCACCAGTGCCAGCGGCCCCCATATTTTCCGTGCGGCTGGATCAGCCTTCGACCGGCTCTTCGTCGGTCGGCAGCATGCCCGGCTCGGCGTTCGGATCAAAGGCTTCGGTGAAGCCGGCTTCCTCACGCTCATTGGTGGCCGCAATGTCGACGCCCTGCGCCTGCAGTTCGGCTTCTTCCGGCGAGCGAGCGATGTTGACCTTGACCAGCACCACGACTTCCGGGTGCAGCGCGACCTTCACGTCGTGCACGCCCAGGGTCTTGATAGGCTTGTCCAGCACGATCTGGCCCTTGATGGCCTTGTGGCCACCACGGGTCAGCGCTTCGGCCAGATCGCGCGCGGCGACCGAACCGTAAAGCTGGCCGGTGCCCGACGCGGCGCGGATCATCACGACGCTGGCGCCTTCGATGTCACGCGATTCGGCGCGCGCGATGTCGCGGCGCTTGGCGTTGTCGGCTTCGATGCGGGCGCGGTCGGTTTCAAACCGGGCCTTGTTGGCTTCCGTGGCGCGCAGAGCTTTGCCGCGCGGCAGGAGGAAGTTGCGGGCGAAACCCGGCTTCACATTGACGACATCGCCAATGGTGCCGAGCTTTTCCACGCGTTCAAGCAGGATGACATGCATTAGCCCAAGCTCCTCACTTCACCAGATAGGGCAGCAAGCCCAGGTGGCGGGCGCGCTTGATGGCCTTGGCCAGTTCGCGCTGCTTCTTGGCGGACACGGCGGTGATACGCGCCGGAACGATCTTGCCACGCTCAGAGACGAAGCCCTGCAACAGGCGCACGTCCTTGTAATCGATGGCGGGGGCATTCGGACCCGCGAAGGGGCACGACTTGCGGCGGCGGAAAAACGGACGTCCCATCTGATCCCTCCCTTAAGCGCGCGGTTCGCGGCGCGGGCGTTCGCCGCGATCACCCCGGGGGGCACCGCCGTCACGATCACCGCGACCTTCACGGTCACCACGGCCTTCACGACCGCCTTCGCGGCCACCTTCACGATCACCGCCACGGCGGGTCATCGCCGACGGCTCGGCCGCCAGCGCGTCAACGCGGATGGTCATGGAACGGATGATATCTTCGTTGAGGCCAACCTGGCGCTCCATTTCGGCCACGGCAGAAGCCGGAGCGTCGATGTTGAGCATGACATAATGGGCCTTGCGGTTCTTGGCGATGCGATAGGCCAGCGTGCGCAGGCCCCAATATTCGCTGCCTGCAACCTGGCCCTTGCCATCGGCCAGAACCTTGGTGAAGCCTTCCGTCAGCGTCTCAACCTGCGCAGTGGTCAGGTCCTGACGCGCCAGGAAGACATGCTCGTAAAACGGCATTTCTTGTCTCCTCGTGCCGATCGTTGACGGGGCCCAATGCCCACGCCCCTCCGGCTGGCGTCTTTCCCCGCGCGCAGCAAAGCTCCGCTCGGCGAAGCGGGGGCTATGGCCGATGCCGCACCCGATTGCAAGCGATTCCCCCCTGTGAGACAAGCATGACCATGCCCCCACTTGCTCTTGCTGTCTTGCTGCTGGCCGCAGCCCCGCCTGACGAATCGATCACGGTGGAAAACACTCGGCTGCGCGCTGATCAGGTGCGCAGCAGTGCCGGCACCTATGCCAAGGCCGGGCTGCCGCCGTTTCCGGATTTTGGCCAGTTTGCCCGCTGGAAAGGGCCGCCGTGCATCAGCGTGCTGGGCATTCCCGATCCCGCGTTGGCCGCCCGCGTCGCCGCACGCATTGCGGCGGCGGCCACCGATGCGGGCCTGGCAGCGGCCAAGCCGGGCTGCAAACCCAATCTCACCGTCGCCTTCACCGATGATGCGCGCGGGCTGGTTGCCAAGGTGAAATCCCGCAAACGTTCGGCGCTGCCGGCCTTCGATCCCCGGCTGTTCGCCGCGCTGGACAGCGCCACGCTGCCGGTGCGCTGGTGGCACGTGCTCGGCCCGGCCGGGTCAGGCGGCGGCGCGGGCGCGCCTGATTCCGGGGCGCTGGCCAGTGCCACGTCCAACGCCACGCAGCTGGGCAATGTGCTGCCCGCCGGCCCCGATGCGATCGGCACCAGCAGCTGGAACAGCAGCCTTGTCGATACCAATTTGTCGGTGTGGGCACGGGCCGGGGTGGCCGTGGTCGATGTCGGTCTGGCCACTGGCGTGTCGCTCGATGCGCTGGCCGATTATATCGCGCTGGTGATGATCGCGCCGATGCGGCTGCCGGTGCGCGATCCCGGCGTGCCCAGCGTGCTGACCCTGTTTCAACCCGGATCAACCGCCACCGGCCTGACCAGTTGGGACCGGGCGTTCATCAAGGGCCTGTATCGCATCCAGATGAACCGATCGGCCCAGCGCCAGCGCCAGCAATTGTTGAGCGCGATGACCCGCGAACTGGTGCCCGACGCCGCGTCGGATCAGCCGTGAGGCCCCTACTCGTCGTTGGCGGCGTCGCCGGTTGCGGCAAGACCACGCTGGCCGCGGCGCTGGCCCAGGCGCTGGGCCTCAATTTTCGCGACGGCGATGATCTGCACGCACCGGCCAACAAGGCGAAGATGGCCGCCGGCCAGCCGCTCACCGACGCAGACCGCGCACCATGGCTGGCGGCGTGTGCGGCGCAACTGGCGGAATGGGGCGATGCCGGCGGGATCATCAGCGCCTCGGCCTTGAAGCGCGCCTATCGCGACACGCTCTACGCCGGCCACGCGCACGTCACCTACATCCTGATCCGTATCACGCCGGAACTGGCCACCGCCCGCGCCGCCGCCCGGCCCGATCATTTCTGGCCGGCCAGCCTGACAGCCAGCCAGTTCGCCATATTGGAGGAGCCCGCCGCCGATGAGCCGGCGTTCAGCGTTGAGGCGCAGTGGCCAACGGCGCAACAGGTGGCCGCCGTGCAGGCGTTTCTGCGGCAGGGCGGCGCTGGGTGATTTCCGGCGCTGCTGCCGGCAGCTGACCGGGCGTACATAGCGCGATGCTCCGTTCCGGGGCCGGAGATTCCCATGTTTGTTCTTGCCCCGCTGCCTTATGCCCATGATGCGCTGGAGCCGGTGATTTCGGCGCGCACGCTGCACCATCATCACGAAAAACACCACGGCGGCTATGTGAAGGCGCTGAACGCCTTGCTCGACGCGGTGGAAATCGTGCCGGACACGCTGGAGGGCGTGATTGCCGCCGCCAGCAAATCCCGCAACCGGGTGCTGTTCAACAATGCCGCGCAAACCCGCAACCACGCCTTTTTCTGGGATGCCATGACCGCCGCGCCCGCGCCGCCAGCCGGCGATCTGGCCGCAGCGATCACGGCGCAGATGGGCGGCATGGCAGCGCTGAAGACCGAGTTTGTCGCCGCCGGCGTGGCGCAGTTCGGATCAGGCTGGGTGTGGCTGGTGTCCGATGCCGGCGGCGGCCTCGCCATCACGGTGAGCCATGATGCCCAGGATTGGCAGGGTGAAACGGCCTCCACCCCGCTCATCGTCTGCGATGTATGGGAACATGCCTATTATCTCGATCATCAAGAAGACCGGAAAGGCTTTCTGGAAGCCTGGTTCGATGCGCTGCCAAATTGGGAATTTGCCAGCCGGCAATATGCCGCCGCCCAAGGCCAAGGGCAAAAATGGAAGCACCCGGCCGCCGTGGCACTAACCGCGGCCTGAGCGCCAAAGTCAGGGGATTGCGTCAGTGGTTTGCGCGAGCCGCGTCTGCACGACCGCGATCAGGCCGGGCAGATCGGGGATGGCATTGAGATCGGCAGCGCTCACCAACTGGGTCAGCTGGCCGCCCGCTTCTACCGCGATCAGCGGCAGCGGCCAGTCGGCGGCCTGCGGAAAGGCGGCGCGAAAATCCGGGTGGTGGTGGAAGACCGTTTCCATGCCCAGCCCGCTCAGAAACCGCCGCCATTCGCCTCGCATGCTCACCAACCCGTAGGTGAGCGCGCACAATTTGCAGGGGTAGGTGGCGGGCGCGAACAGCTTGTGGATGCTGTCCATCGCGCCCGCCAACAGGCCGGCGTTGGCGTTGTAGACGATGACGAGGCGGCTAATCTTCACTAAGGTCAACGTCTCCGATTATTTTAAGCAGCAGTTCGCGAGCAGCGTCAGCCTGGTCCAAAACCTTCCTGCCCGCTGGGGTGATCTGAAACTGATCATGGCCAAGGCTGGCAACCAACCCTTTGGCTGTAAGGTTGGAGCGCCGGCTGTTTGAGATTAGGTTAGACACCGTGACCTCGAAGGCCCGCATCTCCTTACCGCTCGGGTACGAGATCAGGCGCAGGTCGTCCGGCGACAATTTTACATGCCTGCCGATCCAGTCCTTGATCTCGCGCATGCCCAATGGACGTGAAGCGCGCGATAGACATCGCAACACCTCGTCTTTGAGCAAATAAGCAGCAGTGCTGGCTTGCTCGGACACTCCGTCACCCCGCCGCGCTGAGCGCCGACTTGCCGCGCTTCACGATCAGTTTGTTGAGCGCGTTCACATAGGCCCGCGCCGACGCGACCAGCGTATCGGTGTGGGCGCCAGTGCCGCGCACGGTGCGGCCGTTTTCGGCCAGCACCACGCTCACTTCGGCCTGCGCGTCGGTGCCGGCGGTGACGGCGTGGACCTGATACAGGTTCAGGACGGCATCATCGTGCGGCACCAGCTTGCGGATGGCGTTGAACAGCGCATCGACCGGGCCATTGCCGCGGGTTGCTGCAGTCATCTCCTCGCCGTCGATGGAGAGGGTGAGGATGGCCCGCTGTGGGCCGTTGCTGCCGCAATAAACCTCGACCTCGGTCACCTGGATGCGGTCGTGGCCGCGCAGCACTTCATCGTCCACCAGCGCGATAATATCCTCGTCAAATACCTGCTTCTTGGCGTCGGCCAGATCCTTGAAGCGCTTGAAGGCATCGCCGAATTCATTGTCGGACAGGTCATAGCCCATTTCCGCGAGCTTCGACCGGAAGGCGGCGCGGCCCGAATGCTTGCCGAGCACGAGATTGGTCGCACCCTGGCCCACACTGTCGGGCGTCATGATCTCGTAGGTGGACGAGTCCTTCAGCATCCCATCCTGGTGGATGCCGCTTTCGTGCGCAAAGGCGTTGGCGCCCACGATGGCCTTGTTGGCCTGCACCGCCATGCCGGTCACACCGCTCACCAGCCGGCTGGCGCGGGTGATTTCGGTGCTGACGATGCGGGTTTGATAAGGCATCACATCGTGGCGCACCTTCAGCGCCATGGCGATTTCCTCGATGGCGGCATTGCCGGCGCGTTCGCCGATGCCGTTGATCGTGGCTTCCACCTGCCGCGCCCCGGCCATGATGGCGGAGAGCGTGTTGGCCACCGCCAGACCCAGATCATTGTGGCAATGGGTGGAGAAGATCGCCTGATCGGCATTGGGCACGCGGGTGATGACATCCCTGAACATGGCGCCATAGGTTTCCGGCGTCGCATAGCCCACGGTATCGGGCAGGTTGATGGTAGACGCGCCCGACAGAATCGCGGTTTCGACCGCCCGGCACAGATAGTCCGGATCAGACCGGGTGGCATCTTCGGCGGACCATTCGACATCGCCGCACAGATTGCGGGCGAGGCTGACGGAATGGCGGATCGCTTCCAGCACATCTTCCGGCGACTTGTTCAATTTCACCCGCATGTGCAGCGGTGACGTCGCGATAAAGGTGTGGATGCGCGGCTGTTTGGCGCCTTTCAGTGCGGCCCATGCGCGTTCAATGTCGGCGGCGCTGGCACGGGCCAGGCTGGCGACAATGGCGGTGTCGCACATGTTGGCGACGGCCTGCACGGCTTCGAAATCACCTTCGGAGGCGATGGCGAAACCGGCTTCGATAATGTCAACGCCCAGCGCTTCCAGTTGGGCTGCGACCTTCAGTTTTTCCTCGAGATTCATCGAACAGCCGGGGGATTGCTCCCCGTCGCGCAAGGTGGTGTCGAAAATACGGATATGGTTGGTCATGGCTCTGCCTGTCTGAACGCTGTGGTGGTGAGTGTCAGGTTCATCCCCTCAAGGCGCGTGGCCGAGGGAACATGCCCAGCAGCCAGCGTCACGCCCGAGGGCGTGTAAGTCGCAGAAGCAGCAGGGCCGATTGGAACGCCATAATTGCTTCTTAGCGTGAAGGAGGGCGGCCGCGCAAGATGCCGCCTTGCTCTTGCCGCCATATCACGGCTTGGTAGCGGCATGGATCAGATCTTTTCCGCTGCCGACATCGGATCGGCCATCCAGAGCGCGCTGGCACCGGTGTTCCTGCTGACCGCCATCGCCGGGCTGCTCAACGTCATGGTCCACCGCTTGTCGCGGGTGGTCGATCGGTCACGTCACCTCGAAGCCAACATGACCGACCTGACCACCGACAATCGCCGCATCGCCGTCAGCGATCTGGCCGTGTTGGCCAATCGCATGACTGCCGCCAACTGGGCGATCGCGCTGTGTACCATGGCGGCGCTGCTGGTGTGCCTGGTGGTGGCGCTGTTGTTCCTCGCGCAATTGCTCGGCGGCAGGCTCGATGTGGTGGTGGCGTGGATGTTCATCGCGGCCACGCTGCTGCTTACCGGCGGCCTGACGCTGTTCCTGTGGGAGGTGCAGCTGGCGCTGCGCAGCGTGCGGGTCAGAGCGGCGTTTCTGCTGGCAGAGCGGGCCTGAGTAGGCTGAATGAATAAGAGCCTAATAAATATTTAACTTTCGGCATTTTTCATTTGTGGCACCATCTCGGTGAGATTGGCGTGGTCCGACTCGTAGGGATGTGGGGCACCCAATCGATCAAGGAGGGCAAGATGTTGCGCAAACTTGTTATCACCGGGATCATCGGCGCGTGCGCCATGCCCGCCATGGCTGCCAATCTGCTGACCAACGGCGACTTCGAAAGTGGAAGTGTGGCAGGCTGGACACAGACGATTGCTGGAAACTCCAGCGGCACGTCCGGCGTCTACGCCAATGGTGCCAACGCCCCGTTTTCGGGCTTATCCACCACCGTGAACGCCAACGGCGGCAATTTCGTCTATCTCACCGGCCAAAACGGCCCGGGCGCGTATGAACTGCGCCAGGCTTTCACGCTGGCCAGCGCACAGACGGTGACGATCAAGTTTGATCACTTCGCCAACAATTACGGCGGAGCAGTGTTTTCCGGCAACGGCCTTGATCCGTTCGCCGGTCCGCCAGTGCAATTTGCGCTCGTCGATCTGATCGCTGCGTCCACCGGGGCCTTCGACACCGCCGGCCAGATCCAGAGCTTTTACAGCGGGGCCGATGGCGGCACCAATCCCAATCCGTGGACCAGCTACAGCTTCAATGTCAGTCTGGCTGCTGGCTCCTACGCGATCCGCTTCGCCCAGGCCGATAACCAACTGTTCTTCACCCAAGGCGTGGACAATGTCTTCGTTGGCGGCGCTGTGCCGGAACCGGCCAGCTGGGCGATGCTCATCGCCGGCTTCGGCCTGGTTGGCGCTGCTGCCCGCCGCCGTCGCGCGGTGGTCGCCGCCTGAACAACACGCTCCCATGAAAAGGGCCTGTCGGTGTGCACCGGCAGGCCCTTTTTTGTTGCCGATTCTGGCGCTTAGTTGCGGGCCTTGTCCACCAGCTGGTTCTTCGCGATCCACGGCATCATCGCCCGCAACCGCGAACCGACTTCCTCGATCGGGTGAGCCTTGGCCGCAATGCGGCTGGCCTTCAGCTCCGGCTGGCCGGCGCGGTTGTCGAGGAT
>NZ_JANPML010000296.1:0-1941 GCF_031422795.1 Sandarakinorhabdus sp. | reverse complement strand
AGGCTGAGCAGTGCGGCCGACAACAGCATGCCCACCAGCTGCAGAAGAATCGCCAGCGGATCAGCCTTCCAGTTGTCCCACCAGTCCGCCGGGCTTTCTGGCCATTGCACCAGTTTCAGCTCCATGGCCTGGGCCAGGCCCATGCAATTGGCATATTCGTCCACGTCCGGCGCGGTGCCGAGGCGATTGACATGCAGGCGGGCACATTCCAGCGCCTTGGCTTCGCTGGCGGCCCCGGGTGCGCCGCCGGGTTTGACGCTGCCATCATCCATGGCGGTGATGGCCGACGCCACCACCCGGTCGCGCAGCGCGCTATCGACATTCAACCGCGCCATCAGATCGAAACTGTCCAGCTGAAGGACGAGCACCAGCACCAGGCTGACCGCCGTCGTCCAGCCGCGCAGCCCGGCGGTGAAGGCGGCATCGATGCGATCGATCGTCTGATCATACCAGCCGGTCAATTTTGCCATGAAATCGCGCATTGGCCCGGCCAGCAGCAGTTCCAACATGGCCTGATCGGCGCGCTTGCTGCTCGACCAATCATGATGTTCCAGTTCCAGTTCCGCGATGCGCGCACGCAGATTGGTCAGCATCGCCTTGGCTTCGCCGGCGGTCTTGATGCCCAGCAACGGCCTGATCTGATCACGCACGGCCTTCAGCCCGTCCGAAGTTTCGGGATCATCGTTGGCGACGAAATCAAGCAGCAGCCGCACAAACTCCTCACGCTGCACCACGGTGGCCCACGGGCGATCGCCAATGGCCCCCGGCGCCAGCTTGTTGATCATGCGAACGACGAACCGGGCGAGCGGCATCCGCGGCGGCGCCAGCAGCGAATCGCGCAAGATGCTGCCCACCATGGCTTCGAGTTGCGCCATGGAAGCATTGCCCTGGCCCTGCGGCACATGGGTCATCCGCATCATCAGATCGGCCAGGCCGCGATGCAGCACCACGCCTTTCATGTTGCGCAGATACACCGGCACCGCCTGCACCATCGCGGTCACCGCCAGGCTGATCACCAACAAGGTGAAGACAAAGCCGATCATCACATCAAGATAATGCAGCACAAGACTCTCCCCCGGACGGTCGATGCCAGCATAGTCGATATTGTCGCCGGCGTCGCGCCTGGCGCTGGCCCCCTTTTACTCTGCAGCGCGAAGCCTACATGGAAGCAAACGAAAGGCCCCTTAATGAGCGAGCTTCCCCAATTTCACGGCACCACCATCGTATCGGTTCGCAAGGGCGGGCAGGTCGTGGTTGCCGGCGATGGCCAGGTGACGATGGGGCAGACGGTGATGAAGCCCAATGCCAAGAAGGTGCGCCGGCTCGGCCCCAAGGGTGAAGTGATCGGCGGTTTCGCCGGCGCCACCGCCGACGCCTTCACCCTGTTCGAACGGCTGGAAGCCAAGCTGGAACGCCACCCCGGCCAGCTGATGCGCGCTGCGGTTGAACTGGCCAAGGATTGGCGCACCGATCGTTATTTGCGCAAGCTGGAAGCGATGATGATCGTGGCCGATACCCAGGTCACGCTGATCATCACCGGCAATGGCGACGTGCTGGAACCGGTGGGCGGCATCGCCGCGATTGGTTCGGGTGGGAACTTCGCCCTCGCCGCCGCTCGCGCGCTGGCCGACAGCGACCACAGCGCCGAAACCATCGCGCGCCGGGCCATGAAGATCGCCGCCGATCTGTGCGTCTACACCAACGAGGAACTGACCTTGGAAGCGATTGAGCTGTGAGCGCCGATCTGACCCCCCGCGAGATCGTCGCCGCACTCGATCGCCACATCATCGGCCAGGATGATGCCAAGCGCGCCGTCGCTGTCGCCCTGCGCAACCGCTGGCGCCGCCAGCAGCTGCCCGACGATCTGCGCGATGAAGTGGTGCCCAAGAATATCCTGATGATCGGCCCCACCGGCTGCGGCAAGACCGAGATCAGCCGGCG
>NZ_JANPML010000295.1:0-1973 GCF_031422795.1 Sandarakinorhabdus sp. | reverse complement strand
CAGCGCCTGCGCCAAGCCGCGCGCAATATCCGCAAATATCTGCAATCGATGGGCGTCAACACGCCTGCTGCCAACGCGAGCACCTGAACCATGGCAAACATGCTGCGCATCGGCCTTGCCGGGCTGGGCAATGTTGGCGCGGGGGTGGTAAAAATCCTCAGCACCAACGCCGAACTGGTGGCCAAACGCGCTGGCCGGCCCATCGTGGTCACCGCCGTGTGTGCGCGGGATCGCAGCCGGGATCGCGGCATCAGCCTTGATGGCATTGCCTGGGTGGATGATGCCGCCGAACTCGCCACCCGCGACGATGTTGATGTGGTTGTGGAACTGATCGGCGGCAGCGACGGCCCGGCGCTCACGCTGGCGCGGCGCACGTTGGCCGCCGGCAAACCGCTGGTGACAGCCAACAAGGCGATGCTGGCCCATCATGGCATGGAACTGGCGCAAAGCGCTGAAAAGGCCGGCCTGCCACTGAAATATGAAGCGGCCGTGGCCGGCGGCATCCCGGTGATCAAGGGGATTTCCGAAGGCGCCGCCGCCAATCGCATCACCCGCGTTTATGGCCTGATGAACGGCACCTGCAATTACATCCTGTCGCGCATGGAAGCCGAAGGGCTAGATTTCGGCACCGTGCTCGCCGACGCGCAGGCGCTGGGCTTTGCCGAGGCAGACCCGAGCTTTGACATCGACGGTATCGACACCGCCCACAAACTGTCGATCCTGGCCGCGCTGGCCTTTGGCGCCCGCATCGATTTTGCCGGCGTCGCCGCCCACGGTATCCGCGCGATCGCCAGCGCCGATATTGCCCAGGCCGCCGCGCTGGGCTTCCGCATCAAGCTGGTCGGTCTGGCCGAGGCCGAAAACGGCCAACTGTTCCAGCGCGTCCATCCGGCATTGGTGCCGATCGATCACCCGATTGCCACCACCATGGGCAGCCTGAACGCGGTGGTAGTGGAAGGCGATTTCGTTGGCCGGCTGTTCTTCCAGGGTCGCGGTGCCGGCGAAGGGCCAACCGCCAGCGCCGTGGTGGCCGATCTGATCGATATTGCGCGCGGCGATGTGCGCCCGCCGTTCGTGATGCCGGTGGCTGATCTGGCCGCTCTGCCCCGCGCCCCGGCGGCAGACCGGCGTGGGCGTTACTATCTGCGCCTGTCGGTGGCTGATCGGGCCGGCGTGCTGGCCGAGCTGACGGCCGCACTTCGGGATTGCGGTGTCTCCATCGAAAGCCTGGTGCAGCATGGCACGTCGGCGGGCGGCGATGCCATGGTGGTGATGGTCACCCACGAAGCCCGCGAAGCCGATGTGCTCGACAGCCTGGCCCGCATGGCAGCCTCGCCAGCGGTGAGCGGGCAGCCGGTGATGATGCACATATTGGATTTTTGAGGCCTTCCGCCTTTGCCGTGCCAGGCGTAAGGCGTGACATCCTTGATTCGACGGTGGGAACAACAGATGACGGCTTCCAGCCCAGTGCAGCCTTCGACGGCGCTTGATCGTGTGCTCGTGCTCGAAATGGTGCGCGTCACCGAATATGCCGCCATTGGCGCTTCCAAACAGATCGGGCGCGGCGATGAAAAAGCCGCCGATGCCGCCGCTGTCGAAGCCATGCGCGGCGCACTCAACATGCTGGATTTCGATGGCACCGTGGTGATCGGCGAAGGCGAGCGTGACGAAGCCCCGATGCTGTTCATCGGCGAAAAAGTGGGTCGTGCAATTGGCACCGGCCCGCGCATCGATATCGCCCTGGATCCGCTGGAAGGCACCACTATCACCGCCAAGGCCGGCCCCAACGCACTGGCGGTGCTGGCTATTGCCGAAGAAGGCGGGCTGCTGAACGCGCCCGACGTTTACATGGACAAGATCGCGGTTGGCCCCGGCTATCCCGAAGGCGTCATCAGCCTGACCAAAAGCCCGACCGAAAATGTGAAGGCCGTGGCCGCCGCCAAGGGCGTGGCCCCGGCTGACATCATCATCTG
>NZ_JANPML010000294.1:0-1641 GCF_031422795.1 Sandarakinorhabdus sp. | reverse complement strand
GGCGTGCGGTTGGCGAGGTTGCGGCGGCTGTCGCGCCAATGATTATGCGCGATGGTGATCAACCAGCGATCCAGATTGGTACCCTCGGCGTATTTTTCCACGTTCCGCATTGCCTTTTCAACCGCAGCCTGCGCCAGATCGTCGGCATCATGAACCGTGCCGGTCAACGCCCGGCAGAACCGGCGCAGGCGCGGCAGATGTTCGATGATGTCCCGGCCCAGTGCCGCTGCATTGTTCATCGTTGCTATCCAAACGATATGGCACCCGGAATATTCCCGCGTGCAATACAGGCTTTGTTCATCAGGTGCAGCCCGAATGTTCGGCGCGGTCGTGATGCGGCGCCAAACCCCATTCCGGTTGCCGGGCAATAATGCAAAGGCACGAATCGATGAAGCATCGCAATGTCTTCTGGCTTCTTGGCCTGCTGTTGTTACCGATGGCAGCGCCGCCGCTGCCAGGCGCAGCCGTGCTGGCCGAACAGCCCGCCGATCCAAGCGATCACGACAACGATGCCGCCAATGACGATGAAGCCGTGCCCGATCCGGACGACGCGCCGGACACGCCCGACGATGCAGGTGCTGGCGACGCTGGTGCTGGCGACGCTGGCGCTGGCGGCGCCGATGATGCTGGCCCAGATGATGGCGCGGCTGCCGCTGGCCCGGATGGCGGCGATGATGACGGCGCTGCGGCTGGCGCGGGCAGCACCGGCGGCGACGATGATGACGGCGCGGCCGCCGTTGGCAGCGCAGCCGGCGGCGGCGATGACGACGATGATGCCCCGGCGGCCAGCGGCGGCGCTGTTGCAGCAACGGGCGACAACGACGACGACCGCAACGACGACAATGGCGCTGCCGATGACCGCGATGACGGCCCCGGTTCAGCGCCCGGCAGCAGCAGCGCCGATGACGATGACGACGCAGCAGATGTGCCCGCCGCCGCACAATATGCTGGCGCCGAAGATTCCCGCCAGCGTGCCCGGCTGGACAAGCAGGAAGCCATCGAAAGTGACGATGACGGCTTTCGTTATCGCCGCGGCGAACTGGTGGTGTTGGGTGTTGATGATGCCGGCATCGCGCGGCTGACTCGCGCCGGCTTTCGCGTGCTGGAACGGCACAAGATGACATCGCTCAGCGGCCAGGCTGTGCTGCTGGCGTCTCCGGCCCGGGTGAAGGATATTGATGCGCTGGTGCAGCTTGATGGCCTGATCGGCAGCGCGCCGCATTCGCTCAACCACCTGTTTGATCGCACGTCGGCGCTGGTCCGTTCCGGCGGCAAGCCGCAGCGGGTGAACCGGCGCGCCTGCCCGTGCCGCATCGGCGTCATCGATACCGGCGTGGCCGGCACTCTGCCCGATCTGAAGCGCACGCGCCTGGTGCAGCAGGGCTTCAATGGCGGCGCCCCCGATCCGGCGCTGCACGGCACCATCATTTCCAGCCTGATCGCCGGCACCGAACCGGCCCCGGGCAGCCGCACCGAAATCATCGTGGGCGACGTGTTTTCCGGCCCCCGCCGCAGCGCCGGTTCCGCGCTGGCCGTGGTGCGCGCGCTGGACTGGATGGCCGCGCAAAAGGTGGCGGTGATCAATGTCAGCCTGTCGGGCGCCAATAACCCGGTGGTGGCCGATGCCATCGCCCGGCTGGC
>NZ_JANPML010000293.1:0-2118 GCF_031422795.1 Sandarakinorhabdus sp. | reverse complement strand
TCCTTCACGCATGCGAGGTATCACGTGAGCATCAACGCGACACTGTTTTTCCAGATGGTCGTGTTCCTGATCCTGGTCGGGTTCACGATGAAGTTTGTCTGGCCGCCCATTGCCAAGGCGCTGGACGAGCGCATTGCCAAGGTCCAGGCGGGCCTGTCGGCGGCCGACAAGGCCAAGGCCGATCTGGCTTCGGCCAACCAGCGCGTCGAGCAGCAGCTCTCGGCCGCCCGCAACGACGCGGCAAAGCGCCTGGCCGATGCCGAGCGGCTGGCGCAGCAAATGGTCGAAGAGGCCAAGGGCCGGGCGTCTGAAGAGGGCGCCAAGATCATCGCCGCGGCGCGCGTCGAGGCCGAGCAGGAGTCGGTCAAGGCCCGTGTGGTGCTGCGCGAACAGGTCGCCGGCCTGGCCGTCAAGGGCGCCGAGCAGATCCTGCGCCGCGAAGTCGATGCCGGTGTTCACGCCGAGTTGCTGGGCCGCTTGAAAGCGGAGCTCTGACATGGCCGAGTTGGCAACCATCGCCAGGCCCTACGCCGAAGCGTTGTTCCAGTCGGCCGGGTCGAACTCCTCCGCGCTGACTGCCCAATTGCAGTCGATCGCCGACGTGGCAGCGCACACGCAGATCCGCCAGTTCGCAGACAACCCGAAGGCCGACGCGGTTCAGGTGTTCGACCTGGTGGCCGGTGTGGCGGGCGGTACGCTGGACAGCAAGGTTGCCAACCTCCTGCGCACCGTCATCGACAACGGCCGCCTGCAGGCGCTGCCCGAGATCGCGGCGCAGTTCCATGCCCTGGTGAACACGGCAGGCGGTGTCTCCGACGCCCTGATCCAGAGCGCCTACCCGATCGACGCGGCGCAGTTGGCCGAGGTCTCGGCGGCGCTGGAAAAGCGCTTCGGCCGCAAGCTCAACCCCACCGTAGCGCTGGTGCCTGAATTGATCGGCGGCATCCGTGTCGTCGTCGGCGACGAGGTGCTGGACACCTCCGTCAAGGCCCGTCTTGAACAGATGAAGCTCGCGCTCACCGCCTAGTACTGACTAGTGCACCAACGCGCAAAAGGACCGTCATGAACCTGAATCCCGCAGAAATCTCCGAACTCATCAAGAGCCGCATCGAGGGCCTGGGTGCCTCGGCCGACATCAAGAACCAGGGCACCGTGGTGTCCGTCACCGACGGCATCGTGCGTGTGCACGGCCTGTCTGAAGTGATGGCCGGCGAGATGCTGGAATTCCCGCCCACCAAGAGCGGCCAGCCCACCTACGGGCTGGCGCTGAACCTCGAGCGAGACTCGGTCGGCGCGGTGATCCTGGGTGAGTACGAACACATCTCCGAAGGCGACACCGTGAAGTGCACGGGCCGCATCCTGGAAGTGCCGGTCGGCCCCGAGCTGCTCGGCCGCGTCGTCAACGCGCTGGGCCAGCCGATCGACGGCAAGGGCCCGATCAACGCCAAGATGACCGACGTGATCGAGAAGGTCGCCCCGGGTGTGATCGCGCGCAAGAGCGTGGACCAGCCCGTGCAGACCGGCCTGAAGTCGATCGACTCGATGGTGCCCGTGGGCCGTGGCCAGCGCGAGCTGATCATCGGCGACCGCCAGACCGGCAAGACCGCGGTGGCGATCGACACGATCATCAACCAGAAGGGTCAACACATGACCTGCGTCTACGTCGCCATCGGCCAGAAGGCGTCGTCGATCAAGAACGTGGTGCGCTCGCTGGAGCAAGCCGGCGCGATGGAGTACACCATCGTCGTGGCGGCATCGGCTTCGGAGTCGGCGGCCATGCAGTACGTGTCGGCCTACTCGGGCTGCACCATGGGCGAGTACTTCCGCGACCGTGGGCAAGACGCGCTGATCGTGTACGACGACCTGTCCAAGCAAGCCGTGGCCTACCGCCAGGTGTCGCTGTTGCTGCGCCGCCCGCCGGGTCGCGAAGCCTACCCCGGCGACGTGTTCTATCTCCACAGCCGCCTGCTCGAGCGCGCCGCCCGCGTGAACGCCGACTACGTCGAAGCCTTTACCAAGGGCGAGGTCAAAGGCAAGACGGGTTCGTTGACGGCGCTGCCGATCATCGAAACGCAAGCCGGCGACGTGTCGGCCTTCGTGCCGACCAACGTGATCTCC
>NZ_JANPML010000292.1:0-11917 GCF_031422795.1 Sandarakinorhabdus sp. | reverse complement strand
GGCAGGCTGGCATCGACCAGATGCAGCAGCACGCGGCAGCGTTCGATATGGCCAAGGAAGCGGTCACCGATGCCCACCCCTTCGGCAGCACCGGCAATGAGGCCAGGGATATCGGCCATCACCAGTTCCTGGCCCTTGTGCGCGACCACGCCGAGCTGCGGCTTCAGCGTGGTGAAGGCATAGTTGCCAACCTTGGCCTTGGTGTTGGAAATGGCGTTGATCAGGCTGGATTTGCCGGCATTGGGCTGGCCCACCAGGCCAACATCGGCCAGCAGCTTCAGCCGCAGCCAGATCCACATTTCCTTGCCCGGAAAACCGGCCTGGAACTGGCGCGGGGCGCGGTTGGTGCTGGTCTTGTAATGGTCGTTGCCCTTGCCGCCGTCGCCGCCCTTCATCAGGATGGCACGCTGGCCCACGCGGGTCATATCGACGATCAGCGTGCGTTCGTCATCATCGGCCAAAATCTGCGTGCCCACCGGCACCTTGACCAACATATCATCGCCGCCCGGGCCGGTGCGGTTGCGGCCCATGCCGTGGGCGCCGCGCTTGGCCTTGAAATGCTGGGTGTAGCGAAAGTCGATCAGCGTGTTGAGGCCGTCGACGCATTCGAAGATGATGTCGCCGCCCTTGCCGCCATCGCCGCCATCAGGGCCGCCATATTCCACGAACTTCTCGCGCCGGAACGACACGGCGCCATCGCCGCCGGTACCGGAGGCAACGAAAATCTTGGCCTGATCGAGAAAGTGCATGGTTAGGGTCCAAACAAAAAGGGAGCCGGTCGCCCAGCTCCCCTTTTTTCAAGCGGAAAAGAGCCGGGCTTATTCAGCCGCGAGCGGTTCCGCCCCAGAGTTTTCCGACACGGCGTTCACGGACACGTACTTGCGGCCGAGCTTGCCGGTGTGGAATTCCACGGTGCCGGTTTCGAGCGCATACAAGGTGTGATCCTTGCCGATGCCGACATTGCGGCCGGCATGCGTGGGGGTGCCACGCTGGCGGATGATGATGGTGCCGGCATTGACGGCCTGGCCGCCAAAACGCTTCACGCCAAGGCGCTTGCTTTCCGAATCGCGGCCGTTCCGGGACGAGCCGCCTGCTTTCTTGTGAGCCATGGTGGGCTGCTCCTGTTAAGCGGTCAGGCGACCGACGTGATCTTGATGACCGTCAGCTGCTGACGGTGGCCATTGCGGCGGCGATAATTGTGGCGGCGCTTCTTCTTGAAGATGATGATCTTGTCACTCTTGGTCTGAGCGACGATTTCAGCCTGCACGGCACCACCCATGGTGAGCGCGGCGCCTTCGCCGGTCATCAGGGTTTCAAGGGCGACGGCGGTGCCGGCTTCCCCTTCGATCTTTTCGACGATGATCTTGTCACCATCGGCGACCCGGTATTGCTTACCGCCGGTGCGCACCACTGCGAACATGGTTGGAGCCTTGATACTAAAAGGTTGAAGTTAGAAGTTTCAAACAGAGCGCGGCGCCAGAATCAGGTGATTCCGGCCCCGAACGAAGGCGCGGCACTAAAGGATGGCCCAAATCTTGTCAACGCCGCTCATGCGGATGCGGAAACAAGGCGGGCACCCCTTTTGCCGTGCCGCGTGTTGGTGCACAAGGGCAGGCAGTGAACCGCCGCCGCCTCATGCTTGTTGTTGCTGCCTTCGTGGCGGGCGGGATCGCCATGCTCAGCCTGTATGATCCGGCCATTGATGCACAGGCAGCAGCCGCCATGGCCGACCGGCTGGCCCAGCAATATCACCGCCAGTCAGGCAATCCCCGCGCGGCCTTTGCGGCCCGGGAAGGCCGGCAATGGGCCGATGGCTGGGAATTTCGCTGGCGCTATCGCTCCTGCCCGGATTTCGCCTCGCTGCGCGTATGGATCAGCCGCAATGGCCGCAAGGCCAGCTATGCCGAATTCCCCGATTGCGCGCCGGTGACCGGCCTGCAGGCCGAACCGCGCAAGACATGAAAAAGGCCGGCCCGCTTGGCGGACCGGCCGTTTCCTGATTTCAGCACCGATGCCGGATCAGGCGCCCCGATCAGGCACCAAGCCCGTTGCCCTGCACAATCATGCAATAGAGCATCGGGAATGACAGCACGAAGTTGGTGCGGCTGAAGATCATCGCGGTCTTGCCGGCCTTTGCCTTGGCATCGGCATCGCCATCAACAATGCCCAGCGCGATCTTCTGGTTCGGCCAGATCAGGAACCACACGTTGAAGGCCATGATCAGGCCCAGCCACATGCCGATACCAATCACGCGGAAACCTTCCTGCAGCATCAGCGCCGGGCCGAGATAACCGGCATGCCCGGCAATCGCGAGGCCCAGGATGACCGTCAACAGCGCGGCGTGGCGGAAGTACAGCAGCGCCTTGGGAGCGATATATTTGGTCACGCCCGGCTTCAGTTCGGCCGGCACGCTCGGCATGGTCGGGATCTGCACGAAGTTGAAATAATACAGCAGGCCGATCCACAGCACGCCGGCCCAGGAGTGGGCGGTACGCAGCGTGCCCATCACCACAGCCATGGTATCGGCGCCTGCCGACAGATTATAGCCGATCATGCCGGCCAGCAGCACCAGGCCCAGAAACAGCGCCTGCGTGAGATTGCCAAGAATATTTGCCATGGTGCGATGCCCCGAATGATTGCAGTTGGCCTTCCTATAGGCGACCGCTACGCTCTTGTTAACCCCGATGCGACTCCCCCCGATGCGACTCCCGCCGATGCGACTCCCCTCGATGCAACGCCACTTGCTGCCTGCCGGCAACTGGCGTATAGCGCCGCTCATACCTGCATGGTTGATCGATTGCAGGCTGCGCGGCCCCGCTGCGCAGCGCCAAAGCTGCTTGACCATGTTGACCCAGTCTTTTCGTTGACGCCGTCTTTTCGTTGACCCTGTCCTTTCCGGAGTTGCCTCGTCTTGGCCCAGACCGACCTCGATGCCCGCCTGACGGCCATCATTGCCCCTGTTGTGGCGGCGATGGGGCTTGATCTGGTGCGCGTCCTGCTGTCGGGCCAGCCGGGCAGCCTTACCCTGCAGGTGATGGCCGAAGACCCGGCCACCGGCCAGTTGACCATCGATCAGTGCGCCAAACTTTCCCGTGCGCTCGATGTGCCGCTTGAAGACGCGGATCCGATTGCCAGCGAATATCATCTGGAAGTTTCTTCCCCCGGCATCGACCGGCCACTCACCCGCCCGGGCGACTGGGCGCGCTGGGTGGGTCACGAAGCCAAGATGGCGCTGGAGCCCAAGGTTGATGACCGCGCTCGCGCTGTCGGCACCGTAACCGGCCTTGATGGCGATGATGTGCTGCTCACCACCAAGGTTGGCTTGGCCCTGCGGTTGCCGCTGGCCAATATCAAGCAGGCCAAGCTGGTGCTGACCGACCGCCTGATTGCCGAATCGAAACCGCTGGATCCCACCGGCGCCGACGAGATCATCGAAAGCAGTGCCCCTGCTGACAATGACAATGATACCCCCGACACCGAATTTTCGGAGGACTGAGATGGCTACCGCGACTGCTCTCACTGCCAACCGCGCCGAACTGCTGGCCATTGCCGACGCCGTTGCCCGCGAGAAATCGATTGATCGCGAAATCGTGATCGAAGCGATGGAAGACGCCATTCAGCGCGCCGCCCGCGCCCGCTATGGCGCCGAAAACGACATCCGCGCCAAGATCGATCCCAAATCCGGTGAAACCCGCCTGTGGCGCGTGCTCGAAGTGGTCGAGGAACCGGAAGATTTCTTCAAGCAGATCAACCTGAAGGACGCGCTTAAGAAGGACAAGGCCGCCGAACTGGGCAGCTTTGTCGTCGATCCGCTGCCGCCGGTCGAATTCGGCCGCATCGCAGCACAGGGCGCCAAGCAGGTGATCGTGCAGAAGGTGCGCGATGCCGAACGTGACCGCCAATACGAGGAATTCAAGGACCGCCAGGGCGAGATCATCACCGGCGTTGTCAAGCGTGCCGAGTTCGGCCACGTTGTCGTCGATCTGGGCAAAGCCGAAGGCGTTATCCGCCGCGATCAACAGATCCCGCGCGAAGTGCTGAAGCCCGGCGACCGCGTGCGCAGCCTGATCTTCTCGGTCCGCCGCGAACCGCGCGGCCCGCAGATTTTCCTGTCCCGCGCCCACGGCGATTTCATGAAAAAGCTGTTCGCGCAGGAAGTGCCGGAAATCTATGACGGCATCATCGAGATCATGGCCGTCGCCCGCGATCCGGGCAGCCGCGCCAAGATCGGCGTGATCAGCCGCGACGGCTCGATCGATCCGGTCGGCGCCTGCGTCGGCATGAAGGGCA
Organism: Sandarakinorhabdus sp.; assembly: GCF_031422795.1. GTDB lineage: Bacteria > Pseudomonadota > Alphaproteobacteria > Sphingomonadales > Sphingomonadaceae > Sandarakinorhabdus. The sequence goes on along the minus strand of NZ_JANPML010000292.1, from coordinate 7,627 downwards.
GCCGCGTGCAGGCCGTCGTGCAGGAACTGCAGGGCGAAAAGATCGACATCATCCCCTGGTCGCCCGACACCGCGACCTTTGTGGTCAACGCGCTGCAGCCGGCCGAAGTCACCAAGGTTGTGCTGGATGAAGAAGAAGGCCGCATCGACGTGGTGGTGCCCGACGATCAGCTTTCGCTCGCCATCGGCCGCCGCGGCCAGAATGTGCGTCTGGCCAGTGCGCTGACCGGCAAGCAGATCGACATCATGACCGAAGCCGACGAAAGCGAGCGCCGGCAGAAGGAATTCGTCGAGAAATCCGAACTGTTCCAGACCGAACTGGATGTCGATGAAACGCTGGCCCAGCTGCTGGTCGCCGAAGGTTTCTCCGAACTGGAAGAAGTCGCCTATGTCGATCTGTCTGAAGTCGCCAGCATCGAAGGCTTTGACGAGGATCTGGCCACCGAACTGCAAAACCGCGCTGTCGAGGCGCTGGAACGCCGCGAAGCCACGGCCCGCGAAGAACGGCGCGGCCTGGGCGTGTCCGACGATCTGGCCGCCATCGAGGGCCTGACCGAGGCCATGCTGGTGGTGCTGGGCAAGAAGGGCATCAAGACGCTGGATGATCTGGGCGATCTGGCCACCGATGAACTGGTTGGCCGCACCGGCATTCTGAAAGACAGCGGACTGGCCGAAGATGATGGCAACCGCATCATCATGGCCGCCCGCGCGCACTGGTTTGCCGATGAGACTGCCGCTGGGGAGGACGCCTCAGCGGATGGAAACCAATGATCGCCTGAATCCGGCATCTCCGGACACGCCTAAGGGCCGCGGCAAGGATAGCTCCGAACGCCGCTGTATCCTGACGGGCGAACCTGCTCCGCGTACTGGCCTTATCCGGCTGGCACTGGGGCCGGAGGGCCAGGTTGCGGCCGATTGGTCGGAACGGCTGCCCGGCCGTGGCGCCTGGATCACGGCCGATCGCACCTTGTTCGATACGGTGGCCGCAAAGGGCCGGCTGCGCGGCGCGCTGGCGCGGGCCTTCAAGGGCAATGGTTTTTCCCTGCCGGATGATCTGGGCGACCGGATTGCGGCCGGTCTGCAGCAACGGTTGCTGGCCCGGTTGGGGCTGGAAAAACGCTCGGGCACGCTCATATTGGGTGGTGACCGGGTGCGTGAGGCCTTGGCCAAGGGCAAGGTGTTTGCCGTGCTTCACGCCGCCGACGCCCGGCCTGATGGCAGCGACCGCATCGATGGCATGGCCCGTGCTGTTGGCGAGAGCCTGGGCGAAGACATACCGCACCGCCGGGTGCCGATCGCGCGCGATGCGCTGTCGGCAGCCCTGGGACGCGAAAATGTAGTGCATATGGCGCTGGTGGATGAAGGCGCTGCCACCCGCGTGTTGGCTGATCTTGATCGGCTGGCGGGATTTTGTGGCGACAAACCAGCAGATGACGTGAAATCGGCAGAAGATTGGGCGGCAGGTGCAACAGAGGTTGCCCTTCCGCTGCGCGAAAGGCATTAGGCGGCGGATTATGAGTGACGACAACAAACCCAAGCTTGGCACGCGTGCCCCCCTCGGTCTGAACAAGGCCGTCGCGGTCGGGCAGGTCAAGCAGACCTTCAGCCACGGCCGTTCCAAACAGGTCGTGGTAGAGGTGAAGCGCGCCCGCGTGCTGCACCGTCCGGGCGAAGCTGCGCTGGAACCGACTCCTGCGCCGACTCCGGCTCCCGCTCCTGCCGCCGCTGCGCCAGCCCCGGCGCCGCGTCCGGCTGCCCCTGCCCCAACACCCGCAGCACCGGCCGCCGTCGCGCCTGCTGCTCCGGCTGAATCAGCACCGGCTTCCCCGGCGCCGCGTCCACAGATGCCGCCGCCGGTGATGTTCCGCCCGGTGGAACGCGCGCTGCCGCCCAGGCCGGAAGCCAAGACGCCGGAACCGGCCCCCAGTTCGCCCGCAACCACTGCGTCCGCAGCCGCTGCTCCCGAAACCAAGGCCGTTGCGACGCCAGTTCCGGAGGCCAAGGCCGCCAGCCGTCCGGCAGTGGCGCCCGCGCGTCCCGCCACGGGCGCCGCCCGCCCCGGCCAACCGGCCCGTCCGGCCCCGAGCCAGGCAGCGCCGCAGCGCCCGCGCATGACGCCGGCCGAAATGGCCACGCTGTATGCGCGCCAGGCTGAAGAAGATCGCCAGCGCCTGCTGGAACAAGCCCGCATCCGCGAAGATCAGGAACGCGCCGTCCGCGAAGAGGAAGAGCGCCGCCGGATCGAGGAAAAGCGCCACCGCGAGGAAGAGCTTGCCACGCGGCCCGATCCGCAGCCGGATGCCGAAACCGGCCTTGTCATCCCCACCGACGTCGGCGACGACGACGATGACAGCATGCGCGTGCGCCTCATTCCGGGCCGCAAACCGGAAGCCGCCAAGCCGTCGCGCCCGAAACTGGGCGATGATCGCCGCAAGGCCGGCAAGCTCACCGTTACCCGCGCGCTGGATGACGAAGGCAACACCCGCGTGCGCAGCCTGGCAGCGCTGCGCCGCGCCCGGGAAAAGGAACGCGGCCGCCTTGGCAGCCAGGCCAAGCAAGTCCGTGATGTGACCGTGCCCGACATGATCACCGTGCAGGAATTGGCCAACCGCATGGCCGAACGCACCGGCAACGTTGTGCGCCTGCTCGCCCGTCTGGGCGTGCCGTCGGCGGCGGTTGACGAAATCGATCAGGACACCGCCGAACTGGTGCTGACCGAATTCGGCCACAACATCGTGCGCGTGTCGGAAAGCGACGTTGAAAAGGGCATGGTTGGCGAGGTCGATATCGACGGCGACATGCAGGCGCGTCCGCCGGTCGTCACCATCATGGGCCATGTCGATCACGGCAAGACCAGCCTGCTGGATTCCTTGCGCGGCACCAACGTCGTGAAGGGCGAAGCCGGCGGCATCACCCAGCATATCGGCGCCTATCAGGTGACCACCGCCGACAAGAGCAAGATCACCTTCCTCGACACCCCGGGCCACGAGGCGTTCACCTCGATGCGCGCGCGCGGTGCCAGCATCACCGATATCGTGGTGCTGGTGGTGGCGTGGGACGATGGCATCATGCCGCAGACCATCGAAGCCATTCAGCACACCAAGGCGGCCGGCGTGCCGATGATCGTGGCCATCAACAAGATGGACAAGCCCGGCGCCGACGCTGCCCGCATCCGCACCGCCCTGCTGCAGCAGGATGTGCAGGTGGAAGAAATGGGCGGCGATGTGATGGACGTGGAAATTTCCGCCATCAAGAAGACCGGCCTGGATGATCTGCTCGAAAAGATCCTGCTGCTCGCCGAAGTCAGCGAACTGAAGGCCAACCCGGAACGTCCGGCCGAAGGCACCGTGATCGAAGCCAAGCTCGACAAGGGCAAGGGCCCGCTCGCCACTGTGCTGGTGCGGCGCGGCACCCTGAAGCGCGGCGACATATTCGTGATGGGCCAGGAATGGGGCCGCGTGCGCGCCATGGTCGATGACAAGGGCGAAACGGTGAAGGAAGCCGGCCCGTCGTCGGCTGTCGAAGTCCTGGGTTTGGGCGGCGTGCCGCAGGCCGGCGATGTCGTGACCGTGGTGGAAAACGAAGCCCGTGCCCGCGAAGTTGCCGACTATCGCGCTGGCCTCGCCACCGCCAAGCGCACGGCTGGCAACGGCCCGGCCAATCTGGAAGACATGTTCTCGGTGCTGCGCGCCAAGAAGGTCCAGGAATTCCCGCTGGTCATCAAAGCTGATACCCAAGGTTCGGCCGAAGCCATTGCGGGTGCCGTGTCCAAGGTGGGCAACGATCTGATCCGCGCCAAGGTGCTGCTCGCCAGCACCGGCGGCATCACCGAAAGCGATGTGACGCTGGCCAAGGCCAGTGGCGCTCCGGTGATCGGTTTCAACGTCCGTGCCAATGCCAAGGCCCGCGAAATCGCCCAGCGCGATGGCGTGGCGCTGAAATATTACGACGTGATCTATGATCTGATCGACGACGTGAAGGCCGGCATGGCGGGCCAGCTCGGCCCCGAAGCGTTCGAAACCGTGGTGGGCCGTGCCCAGGTGCTGGATGTCTTCCAGGCCGGCAAGATCGGCAAGGCCGCTGGTCTGCGGGTCACCGAAGGCTATATCAAGAAGGCGCTCAGGGCGCGCGTCATGCGCGACGATGTCATCATCTACACCGGCTCCATCGCCTCGCTGCGCCGCTTCAAGGAAGACGTGTCCGAGGTCAAGGTTGGCCTGGAATGCGGTATCACCCTGGCGGATTCGTCGGACGTGAAGGCCGGCGACATCGTCGAAACCTACGAAGTGGAAATGAAGGAACGCAATCTTTAACGGTTGCGCCCTTGGGGGCAGGCCCGCCCTGCCCCCACCACTGCCTGCCCCCACCACTGCCGCCCCTGATGGGGCCCCTTGATCGGGAGGAGTATCGACATGGTCCGTTCCACCCCTGATGCCCAGGGCCGCCCGATCCGCCTGCAGCGCATCGGCGAACAGGTGCGCCACGCGCTCGCCGAGGTCATTGCGCGCGGTGATCTGCGCGACGAGATCATCAGCCGCACCATCATTTCGGTATCCGAAGTGCGCGTGACGCCCGATCTGCGCCACGCCATCGCCTTCGTGAAAGCCTCCAACGGCGACGATGAAGCCGTGATCAAGGCACTCGGCCAGCATCGCGGCTGGCTGCGCGGCGAAGTCGCCAAGCGGCTGGCCACCAAATACACGCCCGATCTGACCTTCCGCCGCGACGACAGCTATGACGCCGGCGCCCGCATCGACGAAGTGCTGCGCCGCCCGGAAATCGCCCGTGATCTGCCGCCGGTCGAAATATCCGCTCCCCGGCCGTGGAAGAACCTGGCCGATGCCCCGGATGATGATGACGGCGAAGACTGAGCCGGCCGCAATCAACGGCTGGATCGTCCTCGACAAACCGCTGGTGCTGTCCAGCGCGCAGGGTGTGGCGGCGGTGAAGCGCATCTTGCGCACCAACGGCCTGCCCGTACCGCGCATCGGCCATGGCGGCACGCTCGATCCGCTCGCCACCGGTGTATTGCCGATTGCGCTTGGGGAGGCCACCAAGCTCGCCGGCCGCATGCTCGATGCCAGCAAGGGCTATGATTTCACCGTGCAGTTCGGCACGCAGACCAGCACGCTCGATGCCGAAGGCGACGTGGTGGCGACCAGCGACGTGCGCCCCGATGCCGCCGCCATCGCCGCCATCTTGGCCGCCTTCACCGGCCCCATCGAACAAGTGCCGCCAGCCTATTCGGCGCTGAAGGTAGACGGCAAGCGCGCCTATGCACTGGCCCGCGCCGGCGAAATCGTGGTGCTGGCAACGCGGCACATCACCGTTCACAGCCTTGAACTGGTGGCCACCACGGCGGACAGCGCAAGTTTTTCCTGCCTGGTGTCCAAAGGCACCTATATCCGCAGCCTCGCGCGCGATATCGCAACAGCGCTTGGCAGCGTCGGCCACGTGACGATGCTGCGCCGCACCCGCTCCGGCCCGTTCACCCTTGCCGAGGCGATATCACTGGACAAACTGGCCGAACTGGTGCAGGGCCGCGCACTTGAACAGGCATGTCTGCCACTGATGGCAGGGCTGGACGACATCCCGGCTCTCGCTCTCACGCCCGACGAGGCGGCGGCGCTCCAACAAGGGCGCAGGCTTTTCGGGCACCCAGCCAGCAACGGCACCCATCTCGCGGTCCACGGTTCTGTTCCCGTGGCGCTGGTCGAGGCCCAATCGGGCGAGGTGCGGGTGCTGCGCGGGTTCAACCTTATCTGAAGGAGTAACACGATGTCGGTGACCGCCGAAAAGAAAGCCGAAATCATCAGCAGCAATGCTCGCGCCGCCAACGACACCGGTTCGCCGGAAGTTCAGGTGGCGATCTTGACCGAACGCATCACCAATCTGACCGAGCATTTCAAGACCCACGCGAAGGATAATCACTCGCGCCGTGGCCTGCTCGTTCTGGTGAACACGCGCCGTTCGCTGCTGGATTATCTCAAGAAGAAGGATGCAGCGCGCTATACTGCGCTGATCACCAAGCTGGGCCTGCGCAAGTAAGGTTCAGCCCCCCGGACGGCCCCGAAATCGGGGCCGTTCTTGTATCTGACGTGATTTCCGAGTCGTGAAATGTACCATTTCACTTGAAATCACTTATATCCGGCCCACAGCGAATGAGCGTTATGGGAACCGGCGCCGCCACAAGGGGCGGCAACCAAAGCTGTGGCGACTGGCAATAGGGCCTGTTCGTCAGGGAAAGAAGATCATGTTCACCATCCACAAAGAAGAAATCAACTGGGGCGGCCGCACGCTGACCCTGGAAACCGGTCGCATTGCCCGTCAGGCCGATGCTGCTGTGCTCGCCACCCTGGGCGAAACCGTCGTGCTGTGCGCCGTCACCGCCGCCAAGAGTGTGAAGGAGGGCCAGGATTTCTTCCCGCTCACCGTCCACTATCAGGAAAAATATTCCGCTGCTGGCCGCATTCCCGGCGGCTTCTTCAAGCGCGAACGCGGCGCCACCGAGCATGAAACGCTCACCAGCCGCCTGATCGATCGTCCGATCCGTCCGCTGTTCCCGGAAGGTTTCTACAACGAAATCAACGTGATTGCCCATGTGCTGAGCTATGATGGCGAAGCCGAAGGCGATATCCTAGCGCTGATCGCGGCCTCTGCTGCGCTCACCCTGTCGGGCGTGCCGTTCATGGGCCCGATTGCCGGTGCCCGCGTTGGCTACATCGACGGCGAATATGTGCTGAACCCGACCAAGACCCAGGTCAAGGAAGGCAGCCTCGATCTCGTCGTCGCCGGCACGCATGATGCGGTGATGATGGTCGAATCCGAAGCCAAGGAGCTTTCGGAAAAGGAAATGCTCGACGGCGTGATGTTCGCTCATCGCAACATCCAGCCGGTGATCGATGCCATCATCCGTCTCGCTGAAAAGGCCGCCAAGGATCCTTGGGACATGGCCATCACCGACGACAAGGCGATGCTGACCAAGCTGAAGAAGGAAATCGGCAAGGACATCGACGCCGCCTATCGCCTGTCCGGCAAGTCGGAGCGCCAATCTGCGCTGGCCGCCGCCAAGAGCAAGGCCAAGGCCGTGTTTGCCGATGGCACCCCGCAGGAGCAGATGAAGGCCGGCAAGCTGTTCAAGAAGCTTGAAGGCGACATCGTGCGTGGCGCCATCCTGAAGGAAGGCCGCCGCATCGACGGTCGCGACACCAAGACGGTGCGCCCGATCGAAGCGATGGTCGGCTTCCTGCCGCGCACCCATGGTTCGGCGCTGTTCACCCGCGGCGAAACCCAGTCCATCGTCACCACCACGCTCGGCACCGCCGATGCGGAACAGATGATCGATGGTCTGGATGGCCTGCGCTACGAACGCTTCATGCTGCACTACAACTTCCCCCCCTATTCGGTGGGTGAAGTCGGCCGCTTTGGCGCGCCGGGTCGTCGCGAAATCGGTCATGGCAAGCTGGCATGGCGCGCCCTGCACCCGCTGCTGCCGACCAAGGAAGAGTTCCCGTATACGATCCGCGTGCTGTCCGACATCACCGAGTCCAACGGCTCGTCGTCGATGGCCACGGTCTGCGGTGGTTCGCTGGCTCTGATGGATGCCGGTGTGCCCCTGAAGCGCCCGT
>NZ_JANPML010000291.1:0-1568 GCF_031422795.1 Sandarakinorhabdus sp. | reverse complement strand
CTTGTTCGGCGATCGCATCATCGGCAGCGATCTGCGGCTGACCGTGCGCCACCCGGCGCTGCTGGATGCGGTGGACGTGGTGATGGCCGGGCAAGTCGCCGAAGACCGCGAGTTGACCGGCCTGGGTACGGGCAATCGCAGTTTCCGCCTGCGCGTCGTGGGCGATAGCGCGGATGGGGGCGCAGAAGGCGGCGAAGATGGCGCTGTGCGCTGCCTGGTGCTGCTGGACGACATCACCCAATCGAAGGTGACCGAGCGGATGCGGGTCGATTTTGTCGCCAACGCCAGCCACGAATTGCGCACGCCGCTGGCCACGCTGGCCGGCTTCATCGAAACGCTGCAGGGCCCGGCCGCCGAAGATGAACCGGCACGGCAGCGGTTCCTGACCATCATGGCCACTGAAGCCGATCGCATGCGCCGCCTGATCGATGATCTGATGAGCCTGTCGCGCATCGAGCTGGACAAGTTCGTGCGTCCCACCCAGCCGCTCGACCTTAAGGGCCTGGTGGCCGAAGTGGGCAGCACGCTGGCCATGCGGCTGGAAGCCGACAGCCGCGCCCTGCTGATCGACGAGCCCAACGAGCTGCCGCGCGTGATCGCCGATCGTGATCAGGTGCTGCAGGTGCTGTATAATCTGATTTCCAACGCGCTGAAATATGGCCGCAGCGGCTCGCCGATCCGGGTCAGCCTGGCCATTATCGCTTCGTCGCCGGGCGGCAGCGTGCGGGTGAGCGTGGCCGATGAAGGCGATGGCATCGCGCCCGAACATCTGCCGCGGCTGACCGAGCGTTTCTATCGGGTGGATTCGCAGCGCAGCCGCACACTGGGCGGCACCGGGCTGGGGCTGGCCATCGTGAAGCATATCGTGGAACGGCATCGCGGCCGGCTCGAAATCGACAGCCGGTTGGCCGAAGGCACAAGGGTTTCCTTTTCCTTGCCCATTGCTTGAGACTGGGCCTGAAATCATCCACAGGCTGCGTAATAAATATGTCATCAAATCGTCATATGGGCCACATCCGACGGTCATAAAGGCCGACACAGAGGGGCAGAAGGTTTGGACGGCGAATCGCCTGGCCATGGCCCCAAGAGGATGGATTTCTTGCCGCCAGTCCGCGCGTCTGCTGCTTACGGTCTCGGCCTGGTTGCCATCTTGGCGGCCGGGCTTGCGGCTTGTTCGGGCGGCAGCCGCACGCAGATCCGCATTGTCGGCTCGTCCACCGTTTATCCCTTCACCACCGCCGTGGCCGAACAGTTCAAGCGCAAGTGGACGGAATTTCCCGCCCCGATCGTGGAATCGACCGGCACTGGCGGCGGTATCAAATTGATGTGTGCCGGCCTTGGCGCGCAATTCCCCGATGCCGCCAATGCGTCCCGGCGCATCAAGAAAAGCGAAGTGGACGATTGCGCCAAGCATGGCGTGAAGGGCTTGATCGAATTGCAGGTGGGCATTGATGGCCTGGTCATCGCCCAGTCCCGCGAAGCCAATTTTCCGTCGCTTACCGAACGTGATGTCTATCTGGCGCTGGCCGCCAATCCGTTTGGCAAGGGCCCCAACACCGCCCGCACCT
>NZ_JANPML010000290.1:0-32653 GCF_031422795.1 Sandarakinorhabdus sp. | reverse complement strand
TTCTTTACCAGCTCATCGGCCTTGGCCTTGGCTTCGGGCGGGAAATATTCGGCCACATACAGCTTGCCCAGCGCTTCACCGAGCACACCCGAGGTCAGATCCACACCCCGCTTCCAGCGCGGCGCCTGTTCCGGCTGGCCGCCCAGAGTCTTGTTGTACAGATCGAAATTGGCATCGACAAACGCCTTGGGCAGGAAGGCAGAGGCATCGCGAATAGTGTGGAACGCCATGTAATCCTTCAGCACGGCGATATCGGCAGCGGCGATCACCTTGGCCGTGCCTTCAACGGCGCTGGGATTGGCGATGATCACATCACCCTGCACCGGGATGCTGCTGCCGGCGATCAGCCGGCTCCAGTCGATGCCGGGAAAACGGTTCGGCAGTTCGGCGACGGGCACCGGGTTGTAGGTCTTTTCGGCCTGGCGACGCTCGACACGGGTCCAGTGGGTTTTGGCAATCGCGCTTTCCAGCGCAAACACGGCATCCGCGCGAGCGGCAGCGTTGTCAAAGCCGGCGAGGCTCAGCACGGTGGCGATATAGGCCTTGTACTTGGTGCGGGCGGCAACAAAGCTGGCGTTCTTGTCGTCCAGATAATAATCGCGATCCGGCAGGCCCAGGCCCGATTGGCCGGCCTGCACGACGAAACGATCCGGGTTCTTGCGATCGGGGCCCACGCCCATGAAAATCGGGCCGGGCACGCCAAGGCGGAAATTGCGGCCGACCAGTTCGGCATAATCGGCCTTGGTTGCGATGGCGGCGATGGCATCAAGCCGCGGCTTCAGCGGAGCTAGACCCAAGGCCTCGATGGCGGCTTCATCCGTGAAGCTGGCGAAGAAATCACCGACCTTCTGGGCTTCGCTGCCCGGCGCGCCACCACTGGCGGCGGATTTTTCGATGATCAGGCGCGTGCGTTCCTGGGAAAGATCGCGCAGCTTGGTGAACATGCCAAAATTGGTCTTGTCCGCCGGAATTTCCAGCGCGGCCATGTACTTGCCGGCAGTGTGGCCAACGAAATCATCGCCAGCCTTCACGCTGGTATCCATGCCGGCCACATCAAAACCGAACGTGCCGATCTGCGGCTTGGTATCGGCCGCCAGAACCGGAACGGCAAACATGGTCAGGCCGGTGGCCAACGCCAAAATGGACTTCAACTTCACGCGCATCTTCTCCACAACAAATCGGATGCCGCGCGGCTTAGCCAGTGCGACCGCCATACGCAACGGGCTGCGGCAGTTGATGCCACAACCCGTCAGGCCGCACGTGTATTAGGAGAGCGATACGCAGCTGGCAAAAGGAAATGCCAACAGGAAATGCCAAGAGGAAATGGATGCCAGGCTTCAGCCGTCCACAGCAGTGGCGTGGCGGAACGCCTGCCGCCTGGCATCCAAAGGAACCAACCGGCCATCGTCGTCTTCGAAGTGCCAGAAGGTCCAACCATTGCAGCTTGGCAGGCCCTGCGCGGTCGCGCCCATCTTGTGGATGGACCCGGTCGTGCCGGCCATGTCGAGACTGCCATCAGCCCGTACGCTGGCGCCCACACGCCGCCCCGGACCCCAAAGGCGTGTGCCGGGGCGGACATAGCCGCTCTCGACGAGACTGCCGAACGGGATGCGGGCGAGGCTGCGATTGCCTTCGCTGATCTTGATGTCGCCGCCCTCAAGCGGCAGCAGATTGTTGATACGCTCACTCGCCACTCGTACATATTTCGGCTCGCGCTCGATGCCGATCCAACGGCGACCGAGCAGCTTGGCCACGGCGCCGGTGGTACCGGTGCCGAAAAACGGATCCAGCACCACGTCACCAGGCTGGGTGCAGGCTACCAGGATGCGGTAAAGCAGGGCTTCGGGCTTCTGGGTCGGATGCGCCTTAGACGCGCCGTCCTTTAGCCGCTCACCGCCAGTGCAGATCGGGATTGTCCAGTCCGACCGCATCTGCAGATCATCGTTCATCGCCTTCATGGCGTGATAATTGAAGCAGTAACGGCTGTTTTCGCCCTTGGCGGCCCAGATCATGGTTTCATGGGCGTTGGTGAAACGCGTGCCCTTGAAATTGGGCATCGGATTGGCCTTGCGCCAGATGATGTCGTTGAGGATCCAATAGCCTTCATCCTGCAACGCAGCGCCGACGCGGAAGATGTTGTGATAGGAACCGATGGTCCAGATCGCGCCATCGGACTTGAGCAGGCGGTGCGCCGCCTTCAGCCAGGCGCGGGTGAAGCGATCATAGCTTTCAAAGCTGGAAAACTTGTCCCAATCATCGGTGACGGCATCGACATGGCTGCCATCCGGGCGGGCCAGATCGCCGCCCAACTGCAGATTATAGGGCGGATCGGCAAAGATCAGATCGACACTGCCGGCGGGCAGGCTGTTCATCATCTCGATGCAATCACCAACCAGAATGCGATCGGTTTCGAGACTGGGCGCGCGAACCTTGCCGGCCATGCCGGTATCCGCCAGCAGCCGTTCGGCATCACGATGATCAGATGTTCTGAACGATTTCATCACACGCGCTCCAACAAGGATCGCCGTGATGAGTCAGTCAGGAGTACTGGTCAAGAATCATTTGGAATCAATGCGATTCATCGATTTGTCACAACCAGGAATCAAAACGGGAACAAACCCACATCTGGAGTCCCGGCGATTCCTTCGAGCTCAATCCCTAGTGGTGTGACGCAAAAGACTCACCCCTGAAGTTTCTGCAAAACCGCCCGCACCGGCTTGAAACTGGCGCGGTGATGCGGGGTTGCGCCAAGCCGGATCAGCGCTTCGGCATGGGCAGCGACGCCATAGCCCTGGTTGCTGGCCCAGCCATAGCCGGGGTGCTGGCCATCCAATGCCGCCATGATCCGGTCACGCGTGACCTTGGCGATAATGGAGGCGGCTGAAATCGCCGGCTCGCTGCCATCGCCGCCGATCATCGCCGTGGCGGGCCAGCGCCATTTGGGCAGGCGGTTGCCGTCCACCAGCACATGGCCCGGCGCTTCGCTCAAGGCTTCCACCGCACGGGTCATCGCCAGATGTGTCGCCTGCAGGATGTTGATCTGATCGATTTCCGCCACGCTGGCGTGGCCAACGCCAATCAGGCAGGCGCTGGCCTGCAGGGCGTCAAACAGCACCTCTCGCCGCTTTGCGCTGAGTTTCTTGCTGTCATCAAGGCCACTCGGCACGGCCCCGCGCAGGATCACGGCAGCGGCCACCACTGGCCCCGCCCACGGCCCCCGCCCGGCCTCGTCAACGCCGGCAACGATCATCTGGCCATCAAACCCGCCAGGGCGGAAAGCGCCGCGCTTCGCCGGCTGCATAAAGGCAGATGCGGTTGCCGGCGGGATCGCTCAGCCGGGCTTCACGCCACAGCCAATCCTCGCCCTGCGGCAGCTGATCGATCACCAGTCCGGCCGCCGCCAGCTCTGCCACCCCGGCATCAAGGCGTAGCGACTCCAGATAGACTGTGGTGCCGCCGGCCGCACCATCAGCGACGTGGATCGACAGGGTGACGCCGTTGCCCGCTTCGAAACGGGCGTAGCCATTCTCCGGCTTGTCGACGATCAGGCGCAGGCCAAGGGCGCGATAGAAGGCCAGCGAGGCGCCATAATCCGTGGCCGGCAAGGTGATCTGGTTCAGCACTGGCGTGGGCGCCGTCACATCATTGATCACCTGGCCATGCCCCAGCGGCCCATGGCCCTGCCCCAATCCCGGCGCCGAGCGCAGCGCCAACCGTACATAGGTTCGCGCCCGTTTCACCGCCTCGGGCAGCGTCATGCCCTGCCCCAGCGAACAGGCCAGCGCCGACGACAGCGTGCAGCCCGTGCCATGGCTGCTGGTCGTATCGATCTTTGCGTCGGTGAAAGCCTGATGGCCCTGGCGTGTCACCAGCCAATCGGTGAGCGACAAGCCCTCCAGATGCCCGCCCTTGGCCAGCACAGCCCGCGGTCCCGCATTGAGCAACTCCTGCGCCGCCAGCAGCATATCGGCGGCATCCTCGACCTCGGTTTCGGTCAGCGCCACCAGCTCCGGCACATTGGGCGTGATCACCGTCGCCATGGGCAACAGGCGCTGCATCAACGCCCACACCGCCTCTTCCTCGATCAGCGCCGCGCCGCCTTTGGCGATCATCACCGGATCGAGCACGATGGGCACCCGAATGCCCTCAAGCGCATCGGCGACGGCGTTGATGGTCGCTTCATTGCCCAGCATGCCGATCTTGATGGCATCCACGCCGATATCATCGATGCAGGCGCGGATCTGGCCGGCAACAATTTCGGGCGGTACGGCATGCACCGCGCTCACGCCAAGCGTGTTCTGCACCGTGATAGCCGTCACGGCCGTCATGGCATAGCCGCCCAGCATGGTGATCGTCTTGATATCGGCCTGAATGCCGGCACCACCGCCAGAGTCTGATCCGGCGATCGCCAGGATGCGCGCCGTCATGCCGCCGCTGCCGCCACGGCCGCGCAGATATCATCCACCACACGGCCCACCAGCGCCTTGTCCTCACCTTCGGCCATGACGCGGATCAGCGGTTCGGTGCCGCTCTTGCGGATCAGCAGCCGCCCCTGCCCGGCCAATTTGGCTTCGCCCGCGGCAATGGCGTCCTTCACGGCTTGCGCGTCCAGCGGCGCGCCGCCCTTGAAGCGCACATTCTTCAACAGTTGCGGCAGCGGATCGAACAGATGCAGCAACTCGCTTGCCGGCTTGCCGCTTGCGACCAGCGCCGCCAACACCTGCAGCGCCGCCACCAGCCCGTCGCCTGTAGTGGCATGATCCGACAGGATGATATGGCCCGACTGTTCGCCGCCGACATTGCAGCCGGTCTGGCGCATCAGTTCTAGCACATGGCGGTCGCCAACATTGGCGCGGTGCAGGGCCAGGCCCTTGCTGGCCAGAAACCGTTCCAGCCCCAGGTTGGACATGACCGTCGCCACCAGCGCGCCGCCCTTCAGCGTGCCAGCCTCGGCGGCCTGGCTGGCGATCAGCGCCATCAGCTGGTCGCCGTCCACCATCTGCCCGCGTTCATCAACCACGATCAACCGATCGGCATCGCCATCCAGCGCAATGCCGATATCGGCGCCGCTCTCCAGCACCTTCAGCTGCAAGGCCTTGGGGTACGTCGATCCCACCTTGTCATTCACGTTGAATCCATCGGGCGCGACGCCAATGGCGATCACTTCCGCGCCCAGTTCCCACAACGCCGCTGGCGCCACCTTGTAGGCTGCGCCATGGGCGCAATCGATGACGATCTTGCGCCCATCCAGGCGCAGATGTTCCGGGAAGGTGGCTTTGGCGAAATGGATATAACGGCCCTGCGCGTCGTCGATGCGCCGCGCCCGGCCGATGGCGCCCGGTTCGGCCAGCGGGATGTCTTGCTCCAGCAGCGCCTCGATCGCGGCTTCATCCTCGTCCGACAATTTATAGCCATCCGGACCGAACAACTTGATGCCGTTGTCGTGAAACGGATTGTGGCTGGCCGAGATCATCACACCGATATCGGCGCGCATCGACCGTGTCAGCATCGCCACCGCCGGCGTCGGCATTGGGCCCAGCAGCGTCACATCCATGCCAACACTGGTGAAACCGGCCTGCAATGCCGCCTCCATCATGTAACCCGAAAGCCGCGTGTCCTTGCCGATCACCACCCGGTGAATATGGTTCCCGCGCAGGAAATGCCGGCCTGCGGCCTGGCCCACCTTCATGGCGATGGCGGCGGTCATCGGTTCGCTGTTGGTCAGGCCGCGAATGCCATCGGTGCCGAAATATCGACGGGGTTGCTTGCTGCTCATGGACGGAATCTCTAGCCTGTGGCGATCGGCAAAGAAAGGTTGTGACATGCAAACCCGCAAGATTGGCCCGCTCACCGTTTCCGCCCTCGGCCTGGGCTGCATGGGCATGGCTGGCACCACGGCCGGCATGTATGGCCCGGCAGACCGCGCCGAAGCCATCGCCACCATCCACCACGCCCTCGATCTTGGCATCAATTTCTTCGATACCGCCGAAATCTATGGCCCGTTCGCCAACGAAGAACTGCTGGCCGAAGCGCTGGCCGGTCGCCGCCATCAGGCCGTAATCGCCACCAAATTCGGTTTCCGCATCGAAAATGGCCGCATGGTCGGGGTCAACAGCCAGCCCGCCCACATCCGCGCCGTGTGCGATGCCAGCCTGAAGCGGCTGAACACCGATGTGATCGACTTGTTCTACCAACACCGCGTCGATCCCGCCGTGCCGATCGAAGACGTGGTCGGCACGCTGGCCGAACTGGTGAAGCAAGGCAAAATCCGCGCCATCGGACTTTCAGAATGTTCCGCCGCCACCTTGCGCCGCGCTTGCGCTGTGGCACCCATCGCTGCGCTGCAAAGCGAATGGAGCCTGTGGGAACGCGGTGTTGAAGACGATATCGCGCCCACTGCCCGCGAGTTGGGTGTCACTTTTGTGCCCTTTTCCCCATTGGGCCGCGGCTTCCTAACCGGCAGCGTGCCGCGCGCCGAGGATCTGCCCGAAGGCGATTATCGCAAGACCGATCCGCGCTACAAAGGCGAGAACTACGACGCCAACATGGCCGCTGTCACCGTGGTGAAGGCCGTCGCCATCGCCCACCATGCCTCACCAGCCCAGGTCGCCATCGCCTGGCTGCTGGCAAAAAGCCCCGATGTCGTCCCCATCCCCGGCTGCAAGCGCCGCGCCACCTTGATCGATACCGCCGGCGCCGCTGCATTGCACTTGCACCCGGCCGACATCACCGCGCTCGATGCCGCCCTGCCCCACACGGCCGGCGATCGCTATGGCAGCAAGATCGCGATGGCGATGGCCCGGCTTTGATTCAAAGGCTCAGCGGAACAATCCCTGCACCGCCCTCACGATAGCCTTGACGCCGCTTGGCGGCATGTGGCTGGCGTTCAATGTGGCTGGCACAGCTTGACCAAGATGGCGACTTTCTCGTGGCATTCCATCCACGACGGACAAGGGCTGGCGCAGCGCCAATTTGCCGATCAGCTCATCGGAAAAGGCGGGCGTGTAGTAGATGCAATCATCGAAATAATAGTGCGTCACCTGGCTCCAGCGGGTCAGCGTCGGATCATGCTGCGGGCTGCCACCGTGGAGCAAGTTGGCAGACCAGATCAGCGCCTGGCCCTTGCGTGCCAGGAATGTTTCACGCGCCAAGCCGGTCGCCTCGCAAAGTGCCGCCCACGCTGGCCCAAACGGATCCTGTGCCGATTCCAGCGATGCGCCATGGCCATGACGCGCTATCATGGCGTTGGTCAGCACCGGCCATCGGTGTGATCCCGGCACGTAGAATAGCGGCCCGGCATCGGCCGACACATCTTCCATCGCCAGCCAAACGCCGCACATGAAACGTTCGGGCTGGCTGGAAAAATGCACGGAATCGCTGTGTGCGTCCTGCTGCGTACCCACCGGGAAATTCAACGTCTGGAACGGAAACGCCGGCCGACCATAAAGCTTGCCCAGCAGCGCCAGGATTTTTGCATTTGCCGCAATCGCCCGCACATCGGCATTGCCATGCCAGGCATCCTGAATACGGCGCTCGCCGCATGTCTTGTCGCTGGTCGGATCATCCAGATTGATACCAAATTGCGGGCCCAGCACATGCTTGATGCGGTCGATCCGCGCATCGATGTCGGGATCCGGAAAATCCAGCACAGCATATCCACGCGTGTTGAGATCGCGCGCGATACGTGCCTCGTCCTCCGACAATTCCATATGGGGAAGAATTTGCGCAAACAGTGGCGATTCAATCAGCGGCACGCCTGGGAACGGATGCGCCTCGACAGAAATCGTCATTGCCGGTTCAATCCTGCTCATTTGAGGCAAACTCATAAGTCGATCCGCAGTTGCCAGCAAGCACCGGCAAAGCCATCAAGGCTTCTGCCTTGGTGTGTAGCGGAAATCGGCTGTTCCCTTCACCGCGACACTAGCCTGTGATCGGCAGCAGACATAAGCTTGTTGCCATGCTCGCTCCTGCCCTTCCCACCGTCCCCCATGCTGCAATGGGTCTCGATTTCGACACCATGAATGCGGCCCGATTCGCCCGTGATCCAGCTTATGACGGCATTTTCTTCATCGCGGTCAAAACCACCGGCATCTATTGCCGCCCGGTCTGCCGCGTGCGCCAACCGCTCACTCGTAATGTCAATTTCTTCCCCAGCGCCGCTGCCGCCGAGCGCTCTGGCTTTCGCCCCTGCCTGAAGTGCCGCCCCGAAAGCGCACCCTTTTGCCCGGCGTGGAATGGCACCAAAACCACGGTGGAACGCGCGTTGAAGCTCATCGACGGCGGCGCGCTCGATGGTGCCAAGGAAACTGGGGGCACCGTGGAAACCCTGGCGGACCGCTGCGGCATCGGCGCCCGCCACCTCACCCGCCTGTTCCGCCAGCACCTCGGCGCCTCCCCCGTAGAGGTCGCGCAAACCCGCCGCGTGCAGCGCGCCATGCAGATGATCGCGCGTACACAGTTGCCGATGACCGAAATCGCCCACGCCGCGGGCTTTGCGTCCCTGCGCCGTTTCAACGAGGTGATCAGCGCCCGCTATGGCCGCCCGCCGACAGACCTGCGCAAGGTGCGCCCGCACAATGTGAGCCATCACCCAAATTCGCCGGCGCCCACCAGTTGCACGCCGGCAAGCACGCTGCCCAGCGATCCAAATCCCGAGCCGGTCCAGTAAATCGCTTCGCCGCCCACGTTCTGCAACAAAACATCGGTGCGGGCGTCGCCATCCAGATCGTGGAAGCCCTTGAACGACCAGCCACTGCCCAACGTGATGAAATCGCGCCAGCCATTGCCGCCCTGAGTTGGGTCCCAGAAGATCGAAACCCTGCCGTTCTCGTTGAACAGTACCAGGTCATCGGCCGGGCCGTTGATCACATCGGCAATGCCGGCAATCTGCCAGCCATCACCCAGCACGAACAGATCGCGCCAGCCGCCATCGGTGAGCGCAAACAGCGCCCGGGTGGCGTCGTTGAGGAACAAGATATCATCCTTGCCCACACCATCGATGTTGCCAACACCCACCACGGAAAAGCCCTGACTCAGGGTGAGCAGGCTGCTGCTGCTGTTGGTGGAAACGTCGAAGATGCGCAGTTCGCGTGCCGCATTGATCGCCAGCACATCGGTCGCCGCCGAACCGCGTAAATCACCAAAACCCAGCGTCCGAAACCCACCAAAACCGCTCAGTTCGGCAAAGCCGGCCCCGCCCAAGGCCACGTTCCACAGGATGAAACTGCCCTGACCCAGGTTGAGCAGCAGATCGCTGCCACCATCGCCGGTGAAATCCGCCACGCCCGCCACGCGTTGCCCCGCACCCAGCGTGATCAATGGATTGAACCCGGCCCCACCCAAGGTGGAATCCCACCGGATCAGCGTGTTACCACCCAATCCCAGCACCAACTGCTGCGGCATCACCGACAATGTGCCATCGGCAAACTGCAGCCGCTCCGTCGCAGTCAGCGTATCGCGCCCGTCCGTGCCGCTGTGCTGCACCGTCACAGTGCCGCCCATCCGCGTGATCTGATACTCCATGCGCGCACCCGAAAACACCGTGGTGTCGCGTCCCGCGCCGCCATCGATAACATCGTTGCCGGCCCCGCCGGTGATGCGGTCATTGCTGCTGCCGCCCCGCAACTGATCATCGCCGGCCAGCCCGAACACGATATCATCCCCACCCAGCGCATCGATGACATCATTGCCATCGGTGCCGAAGATCGTTTCTGCGGCGTCTGTGGCCGGTGGCGGGCTGTTCAGCGCGGGCACGGTGAAATCAAACCCGCCGAAATCGCTGAACGCAAAGGCGCTGCGTTGCACATTGCGGAACAGCACAGCATCGGCATAGCTGTTGCCCAGCCCGTTCCGGTCCAGCTGGAACAGCACATCGGCACCCAGTTGCAGCAGCCGGGCATGGCCACTGGCAAACGGGTTGCTGCGGTCCCACGCCGTCAGAACCTGGATGAACTCGATGC
This sequence comes from Sandarakinorhabdus sp., assembly GCF_031422795.1. GTDB lineage: Bacteria > Pseudomonadota > Alphaproteobacteria > Sphingomonadales > Sphingomonadaceae > Sandarakinorhabdus. The sequence continues at coordinate 22,694 of NZ_JANPML010000290.1, read as the reverse complement.
TGAACCGGTCGGTCCCCGGCAGGAAATCCAATATTTCCGCCGCTTGCACCGGGTTGAAATCGGACTGAAGCCGCAACGTGTCAGCGCCTGCGCCCAGCGCCACCAGAAAACTTCTGGCGCTGGCCAGCGTGACGCTATCGTTGCCATCACCGGCATTGATGAAATTATCGCCGCGCCCACTGATACTGATTTGATCATTTCCGGCACCGCCCAGCGCAATGCTGCCATTCAGCCCACTGCCAAACTGGCTGGAATTGAACCCGATGCTGTCATCGCCGTCGCCGCCATCAAGCAATGTGGCAACACCCGAACTTGCTCCCGATGCAATCAGGTTGTCGCTGCCGGCCCCGCCGAACAACTGATCGTTACCGCCCGAAAGCGCGTTGAGAAAGTCGCGGCCGTCGCCGCCCCGCAGAATATCGTTGCCGGCACCGCCGTCCATGATGTCGTCGCCGTCGCCGCCCTCAAGCGTGTCGTTACCCTGATTGCCGAACAGCGTATCGTTGCCCAATAGCCCTTCCAGCAGATCATCGCCGGCCAGGCCCTCCAGCACGTCGTTGTTCGCCGTCCCGGTGAAGGTGAAGCCCACCGGCGCCGATCCATCGGGGCCATAACCGCCAAAAGTGAGCGCCGTCAGCGATGCGGCCGCCGTGTTCCTGAATCGGAAGAACTCTGTGAAGTTGAATGCTGTACCCGCATTGCCGTCGCGGTCCCGCTGCAATACGGCATCGGCGCCATCGCTGATGAGACGCAGGAAGCCATCGGCAAACGGATTCCGCTCGCCGCTCCAGCCCAGGAACAACGTTGCAAACCCCAGCACAAGACGATCAACGCCGGGCGTGAAATCAGTAATGACGATGGGGCCACGGGGATCGAAATTGTCGGTACTGGTCACAATCTGGTCAGCACCTTCGCCCAGCGTGATGACAGCGGCCAACGCGCTGCCCAGCGTGATCACATCGTCGCCGGTGCCACCGTCGATCGTGTTGTTGCTGCTGAAACCGTTTACGCTGAACCTGTCGTTGCCGGCACCGCCGCGCATGATTGATCCGTTGTTGGCACTACCGTACGAGATGAAATCATTGCCATCGCCGCCATCCAGAACGGTTGGCCCACTTCCGGGCCAGCGACCGCCTGACAGCGTGTCATCCCCATCACCGCCGAACGCCTGTGACCCGCCAGACGCAAATATGACATCGTTACCGCCTTCGCCGTACAACATGTCCGAGCCAACGCCGAACGATCTATCATTCAATCGATCGTTGCCGTTGCCGCCATAGATTTCATCATCTCCGGCGCCGCCATCAAGGTTATCGTCGCCATCAAGACCGGTGATCCGATCGTTGCCGACGCCACCGGTGATCGTGTCTGCGGTTGCGGTGCCCATGTACGTCTGCCCGGCTGGCGCTGTACCATCGGGAGCATAGCCACTAAACGCAGCGGCACTGAACGAAGCAACCTGCGAGTTGGCAAAGCGCAACAACGGCGCAAAAACAAATGTGCTGCCAATGCCATCGCGATCGGTCTCCAGCACCACATCCGCACCGCTCTGCACCAGGCGGGCAAAGCCAAGCCCGAACGGGTTGCCCCCGCCGGACCAGTTTATGAGCATGGCAATCCAAGGCACCTCGGCCCGGTCTTCCCCAGCAACAAAATCGGTGATGATGGCGGCCTCAACCGGCCGATGGTTTTCACGCATCGTGATGACATCGGCACCTGCACCCAGTGTCAATGTGGTGGCGCGCGACGATCCCAACTGAAACCGGTCATCACCTTCGCCGCCATCGGCGACAATCGTGCCAAATCCATCCAGTTCAAATTCATCATTGCCCGCCCCACCACGCGCATTCACCAGCCCGCCCGGCCCACGCTGATCGTACCCAATTGAAAATCTGTCGTTCCCGTCGCCGCCATCTGCGAGAATGGTGCGGCCGACACCAAACACGATGGAAATGCCGTCGTCACCAGCATCACCGTACAGTTCGTCGTTGCCGCCAAAACCGCCAAAGATGTTGTCGTTGCCGCTGCCGCCGCGAATGATGTCGTTGCCGGTGCCCCCGGTCAGGCTATCATTGCCGCCCCTGCCGTTGATGACATCATTGCCACCGTTGCCGTTGATGACATCGGCCACTTCGGTGCCATCAAGAACGTCATTGCCGGTAGTGCCGTTGATCGTTGCCATCGTCTCTCCTTCGGCGCAGCCCTTCGGCAATCGCCAATCCACTCACCACATGCCAGCAACAATCCTGCCCCTGCCCAGGCGCCGGAGCACGGCTGGCGTACTGTTTTATGGAGACGGTCTGCAAGACGGTGTGCCCCGCTGCAACCAACATCCAGATTCCCAAAGGTATATTTCGCATTTGTCGCAACACTTGGTCAATGCGGCGTTTCAGGCTTTGCTGTGATTACACGCGACTGTTCCGGTCTTTGGGCTTTTACTCGCTCCCGTTCGCGTGACTGTCATAAAAGTCTTCAAACGCCTGCGTAGCGGTCTTGAGCCGGAGCGGAGCACCGCCGAACCGGGGACACCGGCTACAGGTCCTGGCTGCGCCGTCCTTGCCAGCGCCCCCCCTTTTCGCCTATCGCCGTCCACGGACAGATGGCCGAGTGGTTTAAGGCAGCGGTCTTGAAAACCGCCGTGGGTGAAAGCTCACCGTGGGTTCGAATCCCACTCTGTCCGCCATACCAAGTTGATATTATTGATTTTTCTGGCAGAAATGGCGCCGTTTGCCACTAATACGGCCACTATTGGCTTGGCTTTATGCGTGGATTGGCAACCTGCGGCGAATGCGTATCACCAATACCGGGCTGTCCAGTGTCTCGCATTTCGTCGATATGTGATCGTTCAAACAGGCTTTAAGCGTCGACCTTTTCAGCACGGAAGGCATCAACTCGGCACTGGCAAGGCCGGCGTGGTGCTGCAGAACAGCAATGGCCTCGCCATTTATTGGACTGGCAGCAACTGGTTCGATCTCGGCTCCACGCCGATCGGTACCGAACTGGTGGGAACCGGAGTGTTCCCTTAAGACTAGGTTTCCGAATCCAAACCCGAACGGTTTTGCAGATAAGATTTTCAATTTCAAAGAAAGCTCACGACCGTCCGCTGACTATAACGACAAACGGTACAGTGCCATTGTGCCGTAACGTTTGGCCAGATTGACCTGACCGGCATACTCCAGCTTGAATGGAGAGGTGTTCGCCAGAGCAAGCATGGCGGCGAACGGCTGGGTAACATAAACTTGGCCGACCGGCGTTACGGGCTCAATGCGCGCGGCCCGGGTCACTTCGGTGCCGATAAAGCCAGTCTGACCGGTAATCGGATCGACCATGCGATACACCGGGCCAAAGTGCAGGCCAACACGCATGCCGCCTTCGCTTGCATCACCCACAGGTTTCGAAACGATGTCCAGGGCCACGCGGGCCGCGATTTCGACATCGGACAGGACAGCAAAAACCGCGTCGCCCCAGCTGTTCCGAAAATCAATGGCGTTTTCCACTGCCGCTAGCGCCGCCGCAACACGGCCCATGACATCGGCCCAGAACCCGGGCAATTCCGGCTCACCAAGTTTGGAAAAGCCGGCATAGTCCGTGAACAGGATCGCCCGCTGGCAGCGGGTAGCACCCTGCGCAATGCCGGGTTGACCCGCCGGCCCGAGTGCGGGACGGGTTATGGCGCCCGGCGCAATCACCTGCGCTGCATGCCCCATCTTTTGCCAGCGCTGCACTTCATCACCGGTGCCGCCAATGCCGCGCGATGGGGTGCCATCCCAGACGGCCAGCATCTGGGCGCTGGTATGAAGATGGGCACTGCGCAGCAAGGTCATGCCCATCGCCAGACTGTTGCCATAGTTGATCTGTTCGGGATCCCCCACATCGGCGGCCTCGCTTGCGAATGTCACCGTTCTGGCCGCGCCAAGTGCCGCATCGAACCGCGGCGCCCAATCGCTGCCGCCCGGCAATACAGAACGCGTCATGAAATCTGCGGCGGGGAACGGCAGCACGACATGAAGTTCGGCACCGCGACGAAGCAAAGCCTCGGCACACAAGATGTCCGCACCACAGGCCAGGGCACCGTACGCAATCTTCGCACCAGTGGCATCAAGCACGGCCTCGATCCGTGCAGCCAGACCGGCTTCGGCTGCAGGGTCGTTTGCAAACATGTGGCCGGCGTAAAACAAGACCGGGGGCGGCCGCAGTTGCGCGCACAGATCCTCTGCCAGCGATTGCGACACGCCGCCATGGGCCCGCAGCAGCACCAGTTGCCGAACCGTGGAGGCGCGGGCACCCAGATTGGCGTCGGGCTGCAGCAGCGCCGTGGCCGTGGCCGCCAGTGCCATTGGCCGATCGTTCAGCAGCAGCCAGGCTTCGGCCGCGGTTACCGCCGCGAAATAGGAAGCTGCGGCAGCGACGTCGGGCATGGCAAGCACGTGCCGGGCAAGCTGCTGCGCCATCCGCTGATCACCGGCAAGCTGGGCGAGGCTGGCGGCATTGATCAGGCTGAAATACCCACCGAATCGCGCATGGGCGGCGTGATAGGCTTCACTGGCCTCACGAAACATGCCCGCGCGCAGCGGGCCGGTCGCCGCCACCGCACGATCCTTGAGCAGCCGCGCACCAAGGGCAAGCACGTCTTCATCCGCAGCCGCCGCCAGATCGTAAAGCTGAAACAGCGCAAACGCGCGCTCGGTCTCGCCCATGCGGGCGAGGGCAAGCACTTCAATGAAGCGCAGGCCGGCGTCCTGCTGGCCATCGGCAAGCGCTGCCCTGGCCAGATCATAGGCGCCCAGCAGGTCTCCGGATTTTATGGCGTCCCTGGCTCGCTCTACCGACATCTGGCTTCTCCACGCACATTGGTCGAAATCATCGGCGCTGGCCTGCCGGCGCCTTGTCAGCGGCGGCCGCCAACACCAGACGCCGTGCAATCTCTGCTGCGTAATAGCTGCCTTGTGGCCATCTACGCAGCACCGGCGCCGCGCTGTCGCGGATCGCCTGCGCCCCTGCCCCGGCATTGCCAGCACGGATCAGGCATTCGCCCTTCACGTTCCAGGCCCATGCCATGCGCCAGGGGTCATCCGGATAATCCAGCCGCATCAGGGGAGCGGCCTCGGCCAGCAAGGCCAGCCCGCTTTCTGTTCGATGTGATTGGCAATGCACATTCGCCAGATCGACCAGGATCGGCCCGACATTGCGATGCTTGTGCCGATGCCCGGCCGCAAGTGCCTGTTGAAAATGGGCTTCAGCTGGTTGCAGTTTGTCCAGCCCCTGTTCTGCCAAGGCCAGATTGGCAAATTGAAACGCCATTTCATCGTGCAGAGCCCCGCGTTCAGGCAGGCTGATCGCGACGGCTCTGGCCAGTGAAACGCGTGCAGCAGCAAAGGCCCGCCGTTCAAGCTGCAGGCGACCAATATTGTTGAGCGTCACGGCCAGATCAGGATGACGCGGCCCAAGCACTTTTTCATCGGCCTGAAGGTTGGCGATATAATAGGTTTCGGCCAGCACCGGGTCGCCCTGCATATAGGCCACCGTTGCCAGATTGTTCAGATTGTCGGCCACGCTGGGGCTCATCGGCCCTTCAAGTTTGCGGCGAATGGCCAGCGCACGCAGGAACAGCGGCCGCGCATCACCAAAACGATTGGCATAAAGCGCGTTCAACCCCAACGCCTCAAGATCGCGGGCGACATCACGATGTTCTGCCCCCCATCGCGACTGATCCAGGCGCAGCGCTTCGCGGATCGAACCATCGGCCGCTGCAAATTTGTCCTGCGCGGTTTGCGCCTCGCCAAGCCCGACCAGCAGGCGCGACAGCAGATCGGCCCGCGGGCCACCGGGTTCGCGGGCGATGGCGATCCCGCGCTGATACAGCGTTTCGGCCAGCGCATATTCGCCCATCCGCCGCTTTGAATCCGCACTGCCCAACAGTTGGCGCACCTTCACACTGGCCTGGCCGGGCGCCACGGTGCCGGCCCAATCCAGCAGCGCATCGCCCTTCTTGTACAGGCCAAGGCTGCCATAAACCTCACCCAGCGTGATGCCGAGTTCGGCCTGCACCAGCGGCTCTTCCTTCAGGCTGGTGGTGATCCGGCTCGCGCCCTGGTCCAGCACCTCGCGGGCCGTGATGGTCTGGCCGCGCGCTTCCGAAGGGTCTGAAACTTCGAACATGGATTTCACGAATTCAACGGTGCGCTCGGCGGTGACGGCGCGATCATCGGCCAGCTTGCGCTGGGCAACCGCCTCGTTGCGCGACAGCACGGCGCTCACCGCCAAACCGGCCATGGCGACGAAACCGATGGTGGAAGCGCTGGCAATCAGCATCAACCGCTGGCGCTGCCGTGCAGCTTCGCGCTGGCGCAGTTCATCGTAAGGCAGATCAAGAATACCGGCGATCAGCTTCAGCTTTGCACTGGAACGCGGATCCTGGCCCTTGCGGATATCGGCGGCCAAGGGCTCGCTGCTGCTGCCTTCGAACAGCGCCGGCGGCAGGCATTCGCGGGCCGGATCGGCAGCATGGGGTTCGCCATCCACGATCAGGCAGCGGATGCGATCCCGCCTGCCTAACGCCACAAAGGCCCTGATCTCCTCGTTCACCCAGCGCGATTGCACAGCGTTGGGCGAACACAGCACGATCAGCATTTCGGCATCGGCCAGCGCCTGTCGGATCGCGGCACCCAGATCATCCGATGCGGAAAGCTCCTCACGATCGCGAAACACCGGCGGCAACCGAGCCGTGATCGGGCCAAAGCGCCCCTGGCGGCCCAGCAGGTGCGCCGGCACGCGATAGGTTTCCAGCCCACGGTGCAGCCAGCGCGCCCAGCGCACGTTGCGGTAATTATAGCTGATGAAGGCGCTGTATCGCATCGCCCGGCCCGCCCCTTTCGTAATGGTTTCTAGACCACTGACGGATTCGCCGCTAGCATTGCCTTCAAGGGGGGACTTTCAGCATGGCTCGTTCACGGCGCGCAGCGATCGACCAATCCTTTTTCCCCGATGACGGCCTGTTCTGGACTGACACCTACAACCTGATCCTTGTCGATGAGTTCGACAATCCGCTGCCCACCCCGATCGACGACTATGTCGAGCTGGATGGCAGCTTCCGCTTCGGCACCGGAGCCGCCGTGTCGGCCGTCACGCTCTGGGGCAAGGGCCTGGTCTCGATCGGCCCCGCCACCGAAGCGCAAAAGCTGTTCATGCGAACCCTGACCCCGGGCGGCGACCTCTCGGCCTTTCCCGGCGACTATATCGCCCGCAACATCGGCCGGACGGCAACAACCATCGACCTTTTCTACGGCGTTCAGGATTTTGAACGCGATCCGATCACCAATGAATTCAGCGAAGACCAAGTGGTCCCGATGACGACGTTGCGCTGGGATTTCGAGAAGATCATTTTCAGCGAACTCGGCATCCGGCTGGACAACGTCAACGGCGGCGACGGCTTTGGGATTGGCGGCACCAATGTGGTGCTCGGCAATGCCGCAACCTTCTGGGTGCAGCGCAATGGCGGCGACGCCGCCGACAGCTTCACCGGGACCAGCAATGCCGAAATCCTGACCGGTGGCGGCGGCAACGACACGCTCGTCGGCGGCGGCGGCAACGACAGTCTGGCCGGCGACGCCGGTGGCGACCGGCTGACTGGAGGCACCGGCGCCGATCGCTTCGTTTACAACGCAGTGACCGATTCAACAGCCGCCACGCCTGACCGCATCACCGATTTCGCCACAGGCAGCGACCGCATCATCGCAGCCGGGCTCGGTGCGACCGGTGTTGGCATCGCCACTGCGGGCGCAGTCACCACCGTCACCATCGCCACGCCCAGCGGCAATCTGGTCATCACCAGCGACCGCCCGGTGGCAATCGGGGATGTGCTGCTGGATAATCCCGTCACAGGTGGTGCCGCCGGCGAAACGCTGAATGGCAGTGTCGAGGCCGATGTGATCCGCGGCGGTGGCGGTGGCGATATTCTGGCTGGCGGTCGCGGCGTTGATCGCTTCATCTTCGCGCCCGGCGACAGTGGCGCGGATGTCGGCCGGAGCGACCGGCTCGTTGATTTCGTTTCCGGGCTCGAAAAGGTCGATCTGACGGCGCTAGGCGCCTTGACGGTCCGAATCGTCCGCACCAGCGGCGACTGGCTGCTGATCGCCGACAGTGCAACCGGCCGCACCATCATCCGGTCCGCCACCGCCATCGCTGCCGGCGACCTGCTCGGCGCCATTACCATCGGCGGCAGCGGGCGCAGCGAAACACTCACGGCGGTGGCCGGCCTGCCGCTCGATGCTGGCGCGGGAGACGACACGCTTTACGGCACCGACGGCGATGATCGCCTGATCGGCGGTGATGGCGACGATCAATTCTATCTCTCGCAAGGCAGCGATATACTCGATGGTGGTGCCGGCAACGACCAGGTCACTTTGAGCTTTGCCTCGGCGACGAACTTCACGCTCGGCACCGATGTGACGGTGCTGACCGACAACGGCAGCAAAAGGTTGATCAGTATCGAGCGGGTGACGCTATTTGGCGGCTTCGCGGCCGACACGCTGACCGGCGGCAATGGTGACGACGAGATTTCCGGAGGCGGCGGCAACGACATCCTGATGGGTGGCGGCGGCAATGACCGGCTGTATGGCAATGATTCCGACACCCTCGACGGCGGCGGCGGCACCGATACGGCCGTCTTCTCCTTCTTTGGCAGGACCGTGGGCGTGAACTTTGCGCTTGGTGCCAATGTGGTGGCACCGATATCTGGCGGCGCGCTTACCTTGCGCAATATCGAAACCATCTATGTCAACGACAGCGCATTCGACGACACGATCACCGGTGGCAACGGCAACGACAGTTTCGAAGCATTTGCCGGCGGCAACGACCGCCTGTCCGGGCTGGGCGGCGATGATTATTTCAACCCGGGGCCCGGCAACGACGTCATCGATGGCGGCGCGGGCAATGACCAGGTTGTCCTGTCGTTCAGCGCTGCCACCAACTGGACCTTTGCCAATGGCAGTGTCGTCACCAGCAACGGCACCAAAACGCTGACCAACATCGAATCTGCCATTGTTTTCGCCGGCACTTTTGCCGACAGCCTGACGGGCGGAAACGGGAACGATGAGTTGTTCGGCGGCGGCGGCAACGACACGCTGACGGGCGGAGGCGGCAATGATATCCTTGATGGCCAGTCCGGCACCGACAGCATCTTCGGGGGTGATGGCGATGACCTGATTTATGCCAGGGAAGGCAGCGACACGGTCGACGGCGGCGCGGGGACCGACACCGTTCGGCTGAGCTTCGAATATCAGGGCTCGCAGCAGTCCGGTGGAATCAGCCTTGCCGTCTCGCCGAGCTTCACGACAAAGCCTCAATTTGGTTTTGGCGTTGACACGTTGACGATCCGCAATGTCGAAGCTGTCGATGCCCTCGGTTCCAACTACAACGACAATCTGAAAGGCGGCAGCGGCCCCGATTTGATTGATGGCTATTACGGCAATGATTTTATCGAAGGTGGTGCTGGCGACGACACGCTCGACGGCGGCTTCGGCTTTGGGGACAGCGTGTTCTTCGCGACAGCGGTCAGCGTCGATCTGGAGCGCGGGGTAGCGGCCGGCGCGTTGACCGGGACTGATCGGCTGTCCGGGTTCGAAATCGTCAGCACGTTTGATGGCAATGACACGATCGCTGCCGGACCTGGCTTCTTTGCGCCCTCTGCGCCTGATTTCATCAAGACGGCAACCAGCGGCAATACCAGTTTTGCCACGGCCATGGTGCTCGACGGCGGCTATGACCAGCGCCTCAACATCGATATCTTCAGCAGCGTTAACGTGCCGCACGCCACCATCAGGGCGAGCGGTGGCGGCGCCATCGACTATTATCGCGTATTGGTGCCCCAATCGGGTGACGGCCAGTTTTTCAGCTTTGCAGATTTCGATATCGACGCCAGCAGCGAGTTGCTCGATACCGTCATTCGCCTTTATGATCAGCAAGGCATCGAGCTCGCTTTCAACGACAATGCCAGTCTCGATCCGGGCAGCAGCAGCGGTCTCGACAGCCGGCTGAGCTATCGGTTCACTGCACCTGGATTATATTATCTTTCGGTTGAATCTAGCCTCGGTCAGGCGCTTCCGGCCAATGCACGTTACACGCTGCATGTCGCGATCCCCGGTGTGTCGGTCGCGTCCGCGTCTGGCTTGACCGGCGTTGCCGTTATTGCCCGTGGCGGCGATGATGTCGTGATCGACGGCAGTGGTGACAGTGTGCATGATGGCGGCGCCGGCATCGATCTGTTGTCGTATGAGAATGCCCCTGTGGGGGCCATCGCCAATCTTGCCACCGGTACCGCCAGCGCCGACGGTGAAGACCGATTCCAGGGTTTCGAGAACCTCACCGGCTCCGCCTGGGGTGACCAGTTGACAGGTGACAGCGGTGCCAATCGGCTGTTCGGCGGTGCTGGAAACGACACACTGATCGCCGGTTCCGGCAACGACAGGCTGCTTGGCGGTGACGGCAATGACGGGTTGTTTTTCGGGGCGTTCTTCGATGGCGTCGACGTTGTCGATGGCGGCCTTGGAACGCTCGATCAGGTTTTGCTGCAAGGCGACTACGCTGCCGGCGTAACATTGGGCGTCATCAGCGCGGTAGGCGTGGAGGAGTTCGTCCTGCTGGCGGGCAACGATACGCGCTTTGGTGCACCAGGCAACCAGATCTTCAGCTATCGGATCATCACCGGCAATGCGGCGATCGCCGCCGGCCAGGGCCTTACGTTTCTGGGCACGGCGTTGCGCAGCACGGAACGTTTCACGCTGGATGCGTCGGGCGAAAGCGATGGCCAGATCACCGCGACCGGCGGCCAGGGTGATGATGATCTGACCGGCGGCAGCCAGAGTGACGTGCTGAGCGGGTCCGGCGGCGCCGATCGCCTGTTTGGCGGCGCAGGCGATGACCGCCTGACCGGCGGCGCCGGCAACGACACGCTGAACGGCGGCAGCGGCACCGACACGGCAGTATTTACGGGCAGCCGCCGCGACTACAGTGTGACCCGCAGTGGCGACACCGTCACCATCCGCGATCTTCGCGCCAATGCAGATGGCACCGATACGCTCACTGGCGTCGAACAGGTGCAGTTCACCGATGGTCTGATGGGCCTGATTGCGGAAGAACTGGTGCTGTTCCTGCCGGGTACACGCGATCTGATCACCTGGGATTCCACGCAAGGTTCCAACGGCTTTACCTATTTCTTCCGCCTCGGCGCCAGCAGCACGGTGGCAGCTGTGGCGGATTTCACCGGCGATGGCCGGGCCGATGTATTGCTCAGCCAGTCCGGCGGCGGCTTGGTCCGTTGGGACACCACGCTGGGCGGCAATGGCTTTACCCTGTTGCCAGCAGCGCCGGGGTACAGCGTAATCGGCAAGGGTGATCTGGTCGGCAGTGGTGCCACCGATTTGTTGCTGAAGAACGCCGCCGGGCAGTTGCGCATCCTCGATCCGGTGGCCGGCACGATCATCGATCTGTTCAGCTTGGCATCGGGCTGGAGCGTCAAAGGCGTCGGCAACATCAACGGCACCGGCAAGGCGGACATAATTCTGCAAAACGGCAGCAATGGCGCGGTGATTGCCTTCACCGATCAGGGCTGGCGCGATCTGATCACGCTGGCGCCCGGCTGGAAGATTGCCGGACTTGGCGACGTGACGGGTGGGCTGGCCGATGATTTCATCCTGCAGCGCAACGACGGCGTCACCATTTTCTGGGATAGCACTCAGGGCGGCAACGGCTTCCGCGATTTTGCCACCATCGGCCCGGCGTGGACCTTCGCCGGCTTCAACGATCTCAATGGCGATGGCCGCGACGATGTCATGCTGCAGAACAGCAATGACCTTGCCATTTATTGGACCGGCAGCAACTGGGTCGATCTCGGATCAACGCTGATCGGCACCGAATTGGTCGGAACCGGGGTGTTCCCTTGACGTGATGATCGGGCGGCTTGGCATGAACAATCCCGGAAGGGCTGCCGTTCGTGGTCAGCAATATGGCCCGCAAATACCGGCATCCTTGATAGCCCGTTATTCGGGAAACGCGCTGGCTGAAACACGGATCAAAAGGGCGATCCACGGCGTCTCATAAATTTACGTCAAACAACCGCAGCGTGCCGTCATCGCCCACCTCGGCGGTGAAATAGCCAACGATCACCGGGATGGGTTCAGCAAAGGCCAGGCGTTGGGTCTCGCGGCTGGTCTCTGCCACGGTTTTCAAACTGTCGCGGCTGGCGGGCGGGCCAAGCAGGGCGGCGGCGAAGCCGAAAGGGTCGTCCACCCGGATGCAGCCGTGGCTGAAGGCGCGCTTTTCCCGTTCAAACAGCGGTTTCGACGGCGTGTCGTGGATGCCCACACTATAGGCATTGACGAAATCCAGCTTCATCTGGCCCAACTGGTTGTGCGGCCCCGGCATCTGGCGATAGCGATCGCCCTGCCGCACATAGCCATCGCGGGTGGCCTTTTTCGGATTGCGCGCCACGATGCGGCCAACGCTTTCGGCGACAATGCTGGCTGGCACCTCCCACCAGGGATTCAAGATCACGCCGCTGGCCTTGCCTGTAAAGCTGGGCGTGGGTGTCTTGGCCTTGCCCACGATGGCCCGCCAAGTGCCGGTACGCACCACACCATCATAAAGGCTGATTTCAAACGCCGGGATGTTGACCAGCAGCCAGCGCCCGGCCGGCGGTGGCGGCAGCGCCTGCCAGCGCGCCAGACTGGCCGCCACTTTCAGGCGATCCTGATCAGCAAGTGAAGCCAGATCGACAGCGGCCAAGCGCTGCGCTGGTGATGCAGGCTGCGGCGCAGGCTGGGCGGCGGCCGCCGACGACAGCGCAAGACTGCCCACAAGGGCCGCCAAGGCGACAATTGGCCGACGATTCGGGGCAGTTTGGCGATGCATCACTGTAATACGCTGCATCTTGCCCTATGTTTCGGATCGATGACTATCCGTGAAACCCCCATCTCCCGCCGCGCCGTCCTTGGCGGTGTAACGTTTGGCGGTGCGGCACTTGTGGCCGCCGGCCCGGCGCTTGCCTCGCTGCCGCATGCCGCGGCGCCACACCCGCGCCTGCTCGAACGCGCCCGCGATGCCTTTGTACGCTATGGCAGCCGCATCAGCGCCCGCGATGTCGTCGCCATCGCTGATTACAGCCTGCACAGCGCCTTCCCGCGCTTTTTCCTTTATGCGCCCGAAAGCGGCCATGCGACGGCGCTGCGCGTGTCGCACGGCCGCGGTTCCGATCCAGCCCACAGCGGCTATCTGCAACGGTTTTCTGCCCAGCCCGGTTCAGCGGCCAGCAGCGCCGGCGCCTATCTCACCGGCGCCAGTTACGTGGGCCAGCATGGAAATTCGCGCCGGCTGATCGGGCTGGAACCGGAAAACAGCACGGCCGAAGCCCGCGCCATCGTCATCCACGGCGCCTGGTATTGCGAGCCGCAGGTGCTGAAGCAGACCGGCAAGCTGGGCCGCAGCGAAGGCTGTTTCGCTTTTTCGCAAAGCGATGTGGAACTGGTGCTCGCACGGCTTGGGCCCGGCCATCTGCTGTTTTCGGGTCGGGCTTGAACAAGCAGGGGCTTGAATCATAGGGGCGACGCTTCCCGGGGGAGGAGAAGCGCCGCCCGATCCAACGCCTGTCGGGGCTGGATATGGTCGTTTGCAGCCATGCCGATATTTCGCATGGGACGGCCTCGCGCCCGGCCAAACCATTCGGGGGGATGGCCAGCCTGACAATTAAATTACGCACCACCAAGCCCCGTCGTTACAGTCGGGCGTAAAAAATCTTGCTGCCCAGCGATCACGGCAGTTCAACCAGGCCAAGCCAGCGACAGCACAGACGAAAACGGCGCCTCCCGACAAAGGAAGCGCCGTTTCGATCCGGCTCGGCGGGGAGCCGGGCCTGGCCTTACTTGCCGATGCGATCGCTGTTCATCACCTTGGCCCAGGCCTTGGCGAAATCGGCAACCATCTGGCTGTGGCCATCGACGGCACCATAGACTTCGGCCACTGCCCGCAGTTCCGAATGGCTGCCGAACAGCAGGTCAACAGGGGTCGCCGTCCACTTGGCTGCACCAGTGTTGCGGTCAACACCGTCATACAGGCCTGTCGTGGCGGATTTCTGCCACTTGGTTTCCATGCCGAGCAGATTGACGAACCAATCGTTGGTTAGCACGCCGAGCCTGGCGGTGAACACACCCACCTTGGCGCCGCCAGCATTGGCATCCAGCACGCGCAGGCCGCCAACCAGCACGGTCATTTCCGGCACGGTCACGCCCAGCAGGTGCGCGCGGTCGATCAGGGCTTGCGTCGGGTTGTAGACGCTGTCTGCCGTCCAGTAATTGCGAAAGCCATCGGCCTTGGGTTCCAGCGCGGCAAAGCTTCCCACATCGGTCTGCGCCTGTGAAGCGTCGGTGCGGCCGGGCATGAACGGCACGCTCACCGTCACGCCGGCATCAGCAGCGGCCTTTTCTACCGCGATATTGCCGGCCAGCACGATCAGATCGGCCAGGCTGATCTTGCGGCCACCGGGGGCAGCCTTGTTGAAATCGGCCTGCATGCGGGCCAGCACCGGCAGCACCTTGGCCAGCTCCACCGGGTTGTTCACCGCCCAATCCTTCTGCGGGGCAAGCCGCAGCCGGGCACCGTTCACACCACCACGGCCATCGGTGCCGCGATAGGAAGCCGCTGCCGCCCAGGCGGTGCGCACCAGTTCGGGCACGGTAAGGCCGCTGGCCAGCACTGTCGCCTTCAGGGTCGCCACGTCGGCATCGTTCACCAGCGGATGGTCAACCGCCGGCACCGGATCCTGCCAGCTCAGCACTTCCTTGGGTGCATCTGGGCCGATGTAGCGCGCCCTCGGCCCCATGTCGCGGTGGGTCAGCTTGAACCAGGCGCGGGCAAAGGCATCTTCAAACGCCTTGGGGTTCTTCAGCCAGTTCTGCGTGATCTTCTTGTAGGAAGGATCGGTGCGCAGCGCGAGATCGGTGGTGAACATGATCGGCGCATGGAACACGCCTTCGCGGTGCGCGTCGGGCACGAACTTCTGGTCTTTGGCGTCCTTGGGTTCCCACTGGATCGCACCGGCGGGGCTTTTCGTCTGCACCCATTCAAAACGGTACAGGTTTTCCAGATACTGCATGGTGAACTGGGTCGGGGCCGAGGTCCAGGCGCCTTCCAGGCCCGAAGTGATGGCATCAGCGCCCTTGCCGGTGCCCAGCTTGTTTTCCCAGCCAAAGCCCTGCTTTTCAAGGCTCTCCGCTGCTGGTTCCTTGCCCACGTTGGTGGCGCTGCCGGCACCATGCGCCTTGCCGAACGTGTGGCCACCGGCGATCAGCGCGGCGGTTTCTTCATCGTTCATCGCCATGCGGCCAAAGGTTTCGCGGATGTCATTGGCGGCCAGTTGCGGATCAGGCACGCCGTTCGGGCCTTCCGGGTTCACATAGATCAGGCCCATCTGCACGGCGCCCAGCGGTTTGGCCAGTTTGCGGCCTTCGCTGTAGCGCTTGTCGTCCAGCATCTTGTTTTCCGGGCCCCAGTAGACCTTGTCGGCTTCCCAATCATCGGTGCGGCCGCCAGCAAAGCCGAACGGCTTGAAGCCCATGGTTTCCAGCGAAACGTTGCCGGCCAGCACCATCAGATCGGCCCAGCTCAATGCGCGGCCATATTTGGCCTTCACCGGCCACAGCAGGCGGCGGGCCTTGTCCAGGTTGCCGTTGTCCGGCCAGCTGTTCAGCGGCTCGAACCGTTGCTGGCCACCGCCAGCGCCGCCGCGGCCATCGGCGATGCGATAGGTGCCGGCGCTGTGCCAGGCCAAGCGGATGAAGAACGGGCCGTAATTGCCATAATCAGCCGGCCACCAGGGTTGGCTGCTGGTCAGCACCTTGGCGATATCGGACTTCACGGCCTTCAGATCGAGCTTTGAAAACGTGGCGGCATAATCGAAATCCGCACCATAGGGATTCGACGCCGGGGCCTGCGCACGCAACGGCGACAGGTCGATCAGTTCGGGCCACCAGAATTGCGGCGTGGTGTTGCTGTTCATGCTGGCCTCCATGGCGGTGGCGCTGCCGGCGCTCAGGCCGGCAATGGCCAGCGCGACAATCGATGCGAATGAACGTGACATCGTGCTTCTCTCCCTCTGGTGCAATCCGGGCTATCCCCGATGACCGGATTGCTACGCTCCGCCGTTTCAATCGGGAAATTGATTGTCCCGCCCGGTTCAATCGAGAAAATCGCTAAGTCGAAACGAAAAAGGGCCAGCCCTGCGGCCAGCCCCTTATCGCCCCGACGGGAAACGCCGGATCAATCCTTGGCGCGCTCCACATAGCTGCTGTCGTCGGTATTGATCACGATGCGCGTGCCCACATCGATGTGCGGCGGCACCATCACGCGCGCGCCAGATTCCACGATGGCCGGCTTGTAGCTGGAAGACGCGGTCTGACCCTTTACCACCGGCTCGGTGGACATGATTTCCATGGTCACGCGGGTCGGCAGGGTGATGGTGATGGCCTTGCCGTCAAACATCAGGATCTTGCACTCGGCATTTTCCTGCAGGAACACGATGCCATCGCCGATCATCGTTTCGGTCAGGCTGATCTGGTCAAAATTTTCGTTGTTGAGGAAGATATATTCCCCACCGTCCTTGTACAGATAGTTGTGCGGCACTTCCTCGACAAAGGCCTTTTCCAGGGTGTCGGTGGTCTTGACAGTGATCACCGTTTTCACGCCATCGGAAATGCGGCGCATGTCGATCGTGGTGGTGGGCGTGCCCTTGCCGGGGCGGAAGGTTTCGGCTTTCAGCACGACATACAGATGGCTGTCGTCGTGCTCGATCACCTGACCCTTGCGGAAATTGCTCGCGATTTCCTTGACCATAACTTCCCCTATGCGCGATGGCGCTGAAACAAGCGCAGCCGTTAAGGCATGGCGCCCGCATAGTTCAAGGAAAAAGCATCTTGCCCCGCCCGTTCTGGCACGCCGACATCCACGCTGATCGCCGCCCGTTCCTGATCGGACGGGGCCGCATCAAGGCGGCGCTGCAGGGCTGGTTTGCCAATCAGGGCTTTGTGGCGGTGGAATGCGGTGCGGTGCAGATCAGCCCCGGCAATGAAACACATCTGCACGGCTTTCCGGTGACGTGGAGGCCAGAAGGCGGTGCCGAACAGACGCTCTACCTCCATACCAGCCCGGAATTTGCGGCAAAGAAACTGCTGGCCGCCGGCGAGCCGCTGATCGTCGATTTCGCCCGCGTCTGGCGCAATGGCGAACAGGGCCCGCTGCACGCGCCGGAATTCACCATGGTGGAATGGTATCGCGCCGCTACTTCAGAAACCGAGGCCGATTGGAGCGACGTGATCGCCGACACACTCGCCCTGGCACGCACCGCGCAGGATTCCGGCAGCAACGGCGAACTGCGTTGGAAAGGCCGCAGTTGCGACGCGCACGCGGAACCGGAAATGCTCACCTGCGAACAGGCCTTCGCGCGTCACGCCGGCATCGATCTCGCCGCCTGCCTGAGCGACCGCGACGCGCTGGCCGCCGAAGTGACGCGCATCGGCATCGATGTCCGCGCCGACGACAATTGGAGCGACCTGTTCAGCCGCGTCATCGTGCGCCTTGAGCCTCACCTTGGCGACGGCCGCATCACCTTCCTCACCCATTACCCCGTGTGCGAAGCGGCGCTGGCCCGCCCCTGCCCCGCCGATCCACGTTGGGCCGAACGTTTCGAAGCCTATGCCTGCGGCGTCGAACTCGCCAACGGCTTCGGCGAGTTGACCGACGCCGCCGAACAACGCCGACGGTTCGTGGCCGACATGGACGAGAAACAGCGCCTCTACGGCCGCCGCTACCCCATCGACGAGGATTTCATCGCCGCCCTCGCCCACATGCCGCCTGCCAGCGGCGTTGCCCTCGGGTTTGATCGCCTCGCCTTGCTGGCCCTGGGCGGCACCGATATCAGGCAGGTGATCTGGACGCCGTTTCCGGTATGAGCCGCCCCTCTCCCGCCGCGCGCCGCGCGAGTCGACCTCTCCCCAGCGGGGAGAGGTAAATGTTCACCTCTCCCCGCTGGGGAGAGATCGCGAGAGGCCACAGGCGGCCCGGGAGAGGGGCGCTCCCTCACGCCCGCACCGCCCCGCCGAAAAACCCCAACTTGAACGCCGGCACGATAAACAGCACCACAAATGCCGTGTTGCTCACCGCATTGATCGGAAATCCCGTCGCCACCGACAGAGCTGAATCGACCACATACCAGATCAACACCGCCCGGCTCAGCCCGCGCCACACGGCCGGATCGGCCCCGCAGGCGCGATACACGGCCAGCATCGTGACGCCCCAGCCCAGCATCACCGCGCCCACCAGACTTACCGAAATCCGCATCCCCGGCGCATCAAAGCCGCTGGCATCCACCGTGCCGCCACTGACGATCTGGTAAAACAGCCCCGCCCCACCATCGAGCCCCGGGACCCCGGCCCCGGCAAACAGCAGGCCAAATCCGATCGTCATCCACACCCAGGCGTGCAGGCAGTTTTCCCAGAATCCGCGTGTCATGGCTCATATCTCCCTTGGTTGCTGCCGCAAGACTGCGCGAAGCGGGGAAGCGCCGCAATTACCGGGCGGATAGGCGAGGAGCCACGCGCCGTCAGGGCCGCAGTGTCAGTTTCTGCAGGCGCCAGTTCAGCAGTTCGGCGACATAAAGCTCGTTCTCCGTCGGGCAGGCCATGGCGTGGATCCAGCCGAATTGCTTCAGCTGCTTGCCCGATCCGCCAAGCCAGCCCAGCACCTTGCCGTCCAGCGTCATCTTGTAGATCCGCCCCGGCCAGGCATCGGCGACAAACAGCGTCTGCTGGCCGTCTCGGCCCGGCGGGGTGATGCACAGCGCCCACGGCGCGCCGGGCATCATCGTCTTGACGAGCGCGGCATCAGGCCCTGCCGCCGGCACCACCGGCCGGTTGCCGATCGCCACTGGCGCGTCCGCCGGCGACGGCACGTTGATCTGCATGATCCGCAGCAGCTTGCCATTGGCATCGAACACCTGGATGCGCCGGTTGCCGCGATCGGCAACATAGACCTGATCGCGGGCATCAACGGCAATCGAATGCAGCGTGTTGAACTCGCCCGGTGCGCTGCCGGGGCTGCCCCACGATCCCAGCCAGCGGCCATCGGGCGCCACCTTGGCGACGCGCGAATTGATGTAGCCGTCGCTGATATAGGTGTTGCCCTGGCTGTCCCACGCCATGTCGGTCACTTCGCGGAACTGGCCGTCAACCGCCGGTAGCGGTGGTTTGGGGTGTTCGAGCGGGCGGGCATTCTCGTCGCTGGCTTCAGGCTTGCGGCCAAACACCATGGCCACCCGCCCTTCCGGCGTGAATTTCACCACCATATTCGAGCCCTTGTCGGCCACCCAGATGTTGCCCCCGGGATCGACGCGCACGCCATGGGCGTAGGACCAAGCATAGAGATGCCGGCCAATCTCGCGCACATATCGGCCATCGGCATTGAATTCCAGCAACTGGGCAGCGGCTGCGGCATAGGCCGGGCCAACGGTATCGCCGCGCTGATATACATAGATCTGGCCGGCCTTGCCCACCGCCACCCCGGCGATTTCGCCCAGATGCATGTCAGCCGGCGGCTTCAGTGCATCGGCCGCGTCAAAACGGATTTCCGGCACCTCCTGTGCAGCACTCGCAGAAGCCAGCAGCACCGCCCCCAAAACCATCGCGCGCAGCATCATCGGTCTCCCCCCTCTTGGATTTTGAACGATGCTATCCTTTCGGCGCCCATCCCGGAAGCTGGCTGCAAGACCAGTGACCGCGCCACCGGCGCCCATCGTCGATGATTGACAGGACCCCGGCAAGGAATAGCATCGCGCCCAACCCCGCCGGGAGGACAGGCACCATGGTCTCGAAATTGTTCCGCGAATGCCTGATGGATGTCTACATTGGCGAACATGCTGGTGAGGCCGCTTTTGAAGTGATGCTCTCCCACGCCGAAGATGACGAGCAGCGCTATATTTTTGGCACGCTGTTGCAGGCGGAGACCGAAGGCAAGGCGCTGATGCGGCCACTGATCTCAAGGCTGGGTCTGCCACTGCTTGATCCCGGCAATACCCGCGCCGAAACCGCAGCAGCCACGCAGCAGTTCAAGGCCCTGCCATGGCGGGACCGTTTTGCGGTACTGGGCGAGACCGTTCGCACCACCTATCTGCCGCGCTACGCGGAACTGGCCACATTGGTGACTGCCGATGAAGACGCGGAAGCGGCGAAGATCGCACAGTTCATGGGTGATCACGAACGCGCGCTGCTGGCGCTGGCCAACAATGTCGTCGCCGGCGTTGCCGATCCGGCCGCGCCCGTCGCCGCCATCCTGCATTTCCCGCTGGCGCGTCGGATCTGAGCGCCGATATCGCAATGGCATCGCACCGCCACATCATCTGAGCGCTTACCTCGCACATCATTGCACACCTGCACTGCTGTGGCAGAGTGGGCCCATGGCAACCCGTCCCGATACCTCTGATCCCGGCCCCTTTGGCACTGCGCTGAAGGCGGCGCGCAACAGTCGGCGGGTGAGCCAGCTGATCTTGTCCCTCGATGCCGGGGTGAGCGCGCGGCATCTGTCGTTCCTGGAATCCGGGCGGGCGATGCCGAGCCGGGAGATGGTGCTGACCCTCGCCGAAGCGCTGGCGCTGCCGCTGTCGGCGCGCAATCATCTGCTCAATGCCGCCGGCTTTGCCTCGGCCTATCCGGCCTCGCCCTTGAGTTCGGAGGCGATTGCGCCGTTCCGGGCGATCCTGAAGACGATGATGGACAATCACGCGCCCTTCCCGGCGCTGCTCTGCGACCGGCACTGGAATGTGCTGGAGGCCAGCCCGTCGGCTGCCGCGATGCTGTCGCCGCTGCTGGAGGGGTGGCACGGCCCGCCCAATGTGTTCCGGCTCACCGCCTGTCACCCGAAGGCTGCTGAGTTCATCGCCAATCTGCCGGAAGTGCTGCACGAAAGCCTCGAGCGGCTGGCGCTGGAGCAAAGCCTGGCCGGTGATGATCCGGTGCTGGCCGATCTGATTGCGGTCACCCGCACCGCCGCCGCGCGTCACCCCCATCGGGCGCGCACCCGTTCGCCAGTGCTGCCGGTGAGTTATCGCGGGCCGGGCGGGTTGCTGAGCTTCCTCTCTGTCATTGCCCAGTGCGGCACCAGCGAGGATGTGACCGTGCGCGATCTGCGGCTGGAACTGCTGTTTCCCGCTGATGACGCAACGCGGGCGGCGTTCAGCTGACGCGGATCACGCATTTCCCCTCGATCTGCCCTGCTCCCATCGCCGCAAACGCCGAGCGAACGTCCGAAAGCGGCACTTCAAGCCCGATATGCGGCTTCATGTGCACCGCCCGCGCATCAATCTCGCGGATGTGACGCGCGCCGGCGGCGGGGTCTTGCCGGCCCTGTTCACCCGCCCGCACCCCAATCAGGGCGATTTCCTTCAGCAAAAGGCGGTTCAACGGCACGCTGTCTCCGCGTCCGCCGACAAAGCCGATGATGGCATAACGGCCGCCTCGGCGCAGGCATTTCACCAGCGGCAGCACCAGCGACCCGGCGACCGGATCGAACACCAGATCGATATCCTTCATCGGGATGACCGGATTTTCGCGGTCGATCAGGATCAGTTCGTGTGCACCGGCTGCCTTCGCCAGCTCCAGTCGCGCCGCTGTCGATGCCACTGCCACCACCTGCGCCCCCAGATGCACCGCCAGTTGCACCGCTGCCCGGCCCATGCCGCCGCCGGCGCCGGTCACCAGCACGCGTTCTCCGGCTTGTAGCCGCCCGCGCTCCACAAGGCCCACCCATGCCGTGAGCGCGCCCACCGTAAAGGCCGCGGCTTCGGCCATGGTCAGCCCCTCTGGCACGGGCCGCAGGCCCCTCGTGGGCAAGGTGATGCGTTCCGCCATCAGGCCGCTGCGCGCGCCGAGCATCACCGCCTGGCCCACCATGGCCTCCGCCCCCGGCCCGGCGGCAATCACCGTGCCGGTGCCTTCGGTGCCCGGGATGAAGGGCAGATCAGGTTTGAACTGATAGCCGCCCTGCAGCATCAGAAAGTCGGGGAAATTCAGGCTGGCGTGGCTTGTTGCCACCAACACTTCGCCCGGCCCGGGCGGCAGCGGTTCCGGCCAGTCATCTTGGCAAGCCAGGCCCGACAGGTCGGGCGACAGGGCGGAACATACAACAGCGCGCATCATCAGCCCCGGAACTGCGGCGGGCGCCGCTCAACAAAGGCGGCAGCGCCTTCGGCAAAATCGGCGCTGGCAAAGGCGGCGGCAAAGATCGCCAGCGTTTCGGCGTCGTCTGCCGTCTGCCCGTCCAGCACCCGGCGCACAAAGCCCTTCACGGCCATGGTTGATTGGCGCGAGGCCGTGACGATGGCATCCTTGATGCACGATGGCCCGCCGGCCAACAGCTCCACCAATCCGATTCGATGTGCTTCATCAGCATCAAGCAGCGCGGCTGAAAACAGCATGCGCTTGGCCTGACCCGGCCCGATCAGATCCACCAGCAGTTTCACATCGTGCAGGGGATAGACAATGCCCAGCTTGGCCGGCGTGATGCCAAAGCGCGCCGATGGGGTGGCGATGCGGATGTCACACGCGAGCGCCAGCCCGCAACCACCGCCCACCGCGTCGCCTTCAACATAGGCGATGGTGGGC